>NZ_JBQENN010000004.1:197993-234077 GCF_052044625.1 Pseudomonas sp. 22515 | reverse complement strand
CCGAATATGCTACGTGCTGCCCACAGTTCTATTGGGCTGTGAAGGCGTTCATGTGCCTTGGCGTGTAGGTAGAGGCCTCCTGCGATGATAGCTACGCCTACGAGGACAAGGGCAGCGGCGGCCCATCCTGCAAAGGGCACAACCGATGTCACGCCTGCAATTGCAAGTCCTGCTTCAAGGACGACAGCGGAACCGACAGCCATGGTGAAACCACCAGTCAACGTGTAATCGGCAGCCGCTTGATTTCCGTTCGCTCTCTGGCGCCTTGCTTTGGAGATATCAGAAAGCAAGCTAAATGCTATTGCCGGGTATCCGGCTAATCGGGCAAACAGATTGCTACTCAAGAACTTGATAACCCCATTGCCAAAGGCCATACCCGGCGCTGTGGCACTTAATCTCAGCATGACGGCCTTTTGCGTTGCCCGTACGCTGACCAACGTCGCCGCCGCTGCACCAATCACCCCGAAAACAGATGAAGCGAACCCCATGGTGTATTCCGGTGCATCGCTCTTTTGCAGGCTGTTGTAAGCCGTCTTGAGCGATAAGATGTTGAACCACAGCATCCCCGCGTTTAAACCACCACCACCGCCCGAAGTGAGCAGCCCCAGAAAGTTAGGTTTCGCACGCGCAGTGGTGGTCAGCTCGATGGACACCGTGCGGCTACCCGAAATGCGCAACGCTTTCATCTCTTCAACCTGCGCCATGCCGCTCTTCAAATACCGCTGCACCTCCTGGCTAAAGGGATTTTCCGTAACGGCCTGCTCGGTGATGCGATAGCGCGCCGCCAACAACCCCAGCGCTTTCTCGGCATTGGCCTCACGCGCTGCCAGCAACACTTGCCGCCGCAGGCCATGGCTGGCATCCCAACGGGTTTGGCCACGCAGGCGCTTGAGCACCACGGTATTGACCGACTGGGCGGTGAGGTCAGTGATGTCCGCCATGGCCGGGAAGCGACCAGCCAGCCCTTCGATCACGTTGTCGCTGGCGCCGAACAAAGAGCCGATCGAATCGGCTTTATCCTTGAACGGGTTGAACGGCGCCAAGGCGATGTAAAGCGGGCTGTCGTGCTGGTCCAGCCATTGCTCCAGGCGTTTGAAACGCCGGTCATGATCTTCGGTGCCGGGTGTCGGCTGGCCCATCGGGTGAATCAGCAACGCCAGTGAAATTTCCAGACCGCGGGCGGAGGTGCGTTCGTCGCGGTCGTAACAGGCCAGTGCCGCAGCCAGGCTGTAGGGATTATCAATGTGTTGGGATTCGGCCGTCGCCAGCCAGGCGTCATGATCGTTGCTGGCTTGCAAGGCCAGGTTGCGCAGGGCGGCAATCCGTCGTTCCAGTGCGTCGCGTTCGGCGAGGAAGCGCCGGTATTTGTCGACATCGAGGCGCTGTGCCAGGCGCGCGCCATTAGGGGAGTAATCTTCATGGGTGAGGGCCTGGAAATGGGACTCGGCCGGCGACAGGGCAGGCCCCCGGCGTGACGTGCCCAGCCTGAACGCGGCCAGTTCCGGTGAAGGTGCATCCGCCGGGTACAGGCTTTCCAGCGTCTTGTTCAGCAGCATGGCGACCAGGTTGCGATGGTGAAAGTCGCGGCTCTGCGGGCTGAGCTGTTCGGCATCCAGCCGGTAACACGCTGGCACGCGCTCCTGCTCGGGAGGTTGGGCGGGTCTTGTGTGCTCCAGTTGCTCGGCCGGCATCAGGTCACGCAGTTGATGCTGGTAGGCCGAGACCGACAGGCTCAGGTCCAGGGCCATGCCTTCGGCGTCGGCGAGCGCCACCACCACTGGCACTTTCGGCTGGGTCCAGGGGTAGTGGCGGGCGATGGCATTGAGGTTGCCGATGGGCAAGGTTTCGGTGACCGGGTCGCTGCTCCAGGTCAGCGGCATGCGCCGCTCGGTTGGCTTGAAGTCTTCGACCCAGGTTTGCAGGGCACTCACTGGCAACACATGGGGCTGGGTGGACGGCGCCGGGTTGCCGCTCACCAGCTCGGCCATGTCCAGCTGGCGCATGTGCCGTTTGCGCAGGGCTGCCGAACCGGTGATACGGGCGGTGATGGCGTTGGTCCACAGGTGCGGGCTGTAGCCGATCCACACTTCCTTGGCCGTGTCCTGGCAGGTGTCGGCCCACACCCAGCCCGTGCTCTGGCCAGACAGGTAGCGCTCACGGCGGTGGTAGTCCTCCAGCCCTTGGTAGCGCAGCTCCTTGTAGAGGCCCGCGCCGACGTGCTCATGAATGACCAGTTTTTCGCCCAGAGGGCCTTTCATGAACACGTAGACATAGCCTGGGCGCACAGCGCGGAGGGTGTAGGCCGAGTGCTGCAGCGTGGGGAAGCCTTGTTCCAGGTTGAAGCCTGCATCGGCATAGCGGCAGGCGGGGGCGTCGCCGGTGCGGGGCACGATGGCGTAGCGCACCGGCAGGATGGGCACGCGTGCGCTGCAGGCAGGGCCGGAGGTGGCGCTGCTGACGGAGGCATTGGTCATGCGAGCTCCTTGCTCAGAGAGACAGTCTTTTCGAACCAGAGACGCACTGCGGCAACTTTCAGTACTGACAAGACTGAAATGCCGTTATTCATACTGTGCTGGATTTCAGGCCCGACGCTATGCTGTAAGAAGTTTCCTACTTACTTGCTGAGATGAGTCGGCGATCAAGTATCTGGAGTTCAAGTGAAAGACAATGCCTCGATCGCTGCTTTTGGGTCGAGGCTGAAAGTGTAAGATTTTATTTGAATGTATATGTATTGTGTTTGCGCAATATCGTGTGAAAAGTTGCAGTATTTTTGTAGGAAGTTTCGTACTTTGAGATTGTTATATGTTCAGTTTTTGCACTTGGCCATCACTACCTGGCAAGTCCTGGGCGTACCTCCCGAGCGGCTGGCATAACGCACGCAGTTATTCAGGGATTTCTGTCGCGCAATGCTCAATGTATTGCCCCAGGCCAGGCCGCCCTCTCCGGTAGTGGGGACGGCCTTGGCAAAGCAGTTGGAGCCCACTGCAGGCGTGGCGTAGCGTGCCTTGCTGGCGTTGCTGGAGCAGCCGGCGAGAGCCAGGCTGAGGCCGAGCAGGGTGGCCAGGGCCCAGTACGCGTTTGGTCTGCTCATGTATTCCCCTTCTGCGCTTGGCAGCAAATGCCTTGCAGGATATTTCATTACAGCGAAGCGGTGAACTATCGGGGCGTCAAGGGGCTCTTTGCTAAGCGCACCCTGCGCTTACCTGATGGCGCAAGACCATCAGCCCTGGGTCACTGAATGAAAAGGAGGCACCGTGACCGCACCTGATCAAACCCTTTACCGCTGTATGCCCAGCCCGCTGCATGCCCTGCTGCTGGCGGGCAGTGTACCGTTGTTCCTTGGCGCGCTGCTGAGCGATATCGCCTACTACAACAGCTACCAGATTCAGTGGAGCAACTTCGCCGCCTGGCTGATCGCCGGTGCCTTGGTGTTCTGTGGGCTGGCTCTGTTGTTCGCGCTGGCCAACCTGATCCGCGCCGAGCGCAAGGGCGGGCGCGCTACGCTGTACTTCGTGCTGCTGCTGGTGACGTGGGGGCTTGGGCTGATCAATGCCTTTGAGCATGCCAAGGACGCCTGGGCGGTTATGCCGTCTGGGTTGGTGTTGTCGGTCATCGTGACAGTGCTCGCGGTGGTGGCCGCCTGGACCGGTTTGAGCAACCTGCGTTCAGGAGGTGTGGCATGAAGCCTTTGCATGCATTTAGCCTGTTGGGCGTGGCGCTATTGCTGAGTGCCTGTGGTGGCGACGGCGAGCCGACCCAGGCCCATGGCCCGGACCCGAAGTTGCCGGAGCCTCAGCGCGGCTTGCTGCCGAGCATGAAGATTGCGCAACCGGCTGCCTGGGGCGAACTGAAACCGACCGTGCCGGAGGGCTTCAGTGTCACCGCCATTGCCACCGGCCTGAAAATTCCGCGCCAGAGCCTGGTGCTGCCCAATGGCGACATTCTGGTGGCTGAGGGCCGGGGAGGCAGCGCGGCCAAGCTCAAGCCCAAGGATGTGATCGCCAGCCAGATCAAGGCCAAGGGCAATACCCAGGTCAAGGGTGGCAACCGCCTGACCCTGCTGCGCGATGCTGATGGCGATGGCAACTACGAGGTACAGGCCGTTTTTGCGGATAACCTCAACGCACCGTACGGCCTGGCCTATGCCAACGGCAAGCTGTATGTAGCCAACCAGGATGCGCTGGTGCGCTTTGACTACAAGGAAGGCCAGACCCAGGCCGACGGCCCGCCAACCAAGGTCACCGACCTGCCGGCCGAAATCAACCACCATTGGACCAAGGCGCTGACCATCAGCCCGGATGGCCGCTTCTTGTATGTGGGTATCGGCTCGAACAGCAATATCACCGAGCGCGGCCTGGAGGTGGAGATCGATCGGGCCATGGTCTGGCAGGTCGATGCCGAGACCGGCGCACACCGGCCCTATGCCACCGGCTTGCGTAACCCGACAGCTTTGACCATCCAGCCGCAGACCGGGCAGTTGTGGACGGTGGTCAACGAGCGGGATGAGCTGGGCCCCGACCTGGTGCCGGACTACCTCACTTCGGTACGTGAAGGGGGCTTCTATGGTTGGCCTTACAGCTACTGGGGCCAGCATGTGGATGAGCGGGTGCGGCCGCAGAACCCGGACAAGGTGGCGGCGGCGATCAAGCCGGATTACAGCCTGGGTTCGCATGTGGCTGCACTGGGTGTGGACTTCTCGTCCTCGGCAATGGGCGAGCGCTTTGCAGACGGTGTGTTCGTGGGCGAGCACGGCAGCTGGAACCGGCCCAACCCGGTAGGTTACAAGGTGATTTTCGTGCCGTTCAGCAATGGCAAGCCTGCTGGGGAACCCATCGACTTCGCCACGGGCTTTCGCGGTGAGGATGGCAAGACCCGGGGGCGACCGGTTGGGGTGACGGTGGACCCGCGGGGAGCGTTGATCATTGCCGATGACCTGGCGAATACGGTGTGGCGGGTGACGCGTAATCGCTGAATGCTATCTGATCAAATCGTCAAAGCTAGCTGGCGATGGGCCGCAGAGCGGCCCAATTGCTGACTGACAGGCATTGCGCGTGGGTCAGAAGCGGTAGTTGAAGCTGGCTTCCAGCGTGCGCGGTGCCCCTGGGGTGATCAGGTCGACCGAGCCATGTGCCGAGGCATAGTAGTCACGGTCAAACACGTTCTTCAGGCGCAGCGCGGCATCCCACTGCGGCACGCTGTACAGCAGCGCGGCGTCGAAGGTGGTATAGCCTGGCATCACCACCACATTGTCGAGCGCTGTGTAGCGTTCGTCGACGTAGTTGGCTCCGGCGGCCACACGCCACTCTGGTGTCAGGGTACGTACCAGCCAGACGTTGGCGCTGTTGCGCGGCGTCAGGGTAGGGGTCTGGCCTTCGTTCGCCACGCCATTGGTCTTGCTGTTGGACTTGGTGATTTCGGCGTCCAGGTAAGCGTATCCGGCATAGATTTGCCACTTGTCGGTGAGATGCCCGCTGACGGTGGCTTCAAAGCCATCGGTACGCTGTTCGCCAGCCAATACGGTCAGGTTGGGGTTGGCCGGGTCGGCAGTCTTCATGTTGGTGCGCTCAAGGCGGAACACTGCGGCGGTCAGTGACAGGCGGCTGTCGAGCAGGTCCCATTTGGCGCCGATTTCATAGTTGGTGGTTTCTTCCGGCTCCAGGTGCTGGTTGCTCGGGCTCACCGCGAACACTTCGCCCGAAGGCTGATAGCTGCGGCTGACCGACACGTAGTAGGACTGGATGGCGTCTGGCTGGTAGACCAGACCCGCACGCGGGCTCCAGGTCTTGTCGGTACGATCCAGGTCGATGTTTTGCACGCGGTCGTCGTCGTACTCCTGGCCAAAGATGTCATAACGCACACCGACCAGTGCCTTCCAGTGCGCGTTCAGCTCGATCATGTCCTGCACGTACAGACCGGTGGTCTGCTGGAAGTTGGTGCCCTTGGAAGACAGGTTGGCGGCGTGTTCCGGTACCGGCACCAAGGCATCACGGTACACCGGCACCTGGGCCACGTTGGTCTGGCTCAGCACGCGCTGGTACTTGTCCTGAAAGCCTGCTTCCACGCCGTACAACAGGTTGTGCTGCATGCCGGCCAGTTGCGCTTGTTGCTTGAGCTCCGTCTGGTTGAACACGCCGTACTCATCGCGGGCGACGTTGCCACGGTTGAGCTTGATCAGCAGTTCACCGTCGGGCGCGGTGACGAAGCGCGTCGGGCTGCTGTCGGCCAAGGTGTTGTTGCGGTCCAGGTCGTAGCGGTAGTAACGGCTGGTGTTGGTCAGGGTGAAGTTGTCGTTGATGCGGTAGTCCAGGCTGGCTGTAAGCGAGAACACCTCGCTGCGGGCGTAATCCTGGTCCGCATCGCCAGAGCCAAAGCGCTTGTCGCGGTCCACGTCCACCGGGCGGTTGCCCAGGGCCGGGATGCCGAAGTCGATCAGGCGCTTGTCGTACAGGTAGGTGGCGCCCAGGTTCAGTTCCAGGTCGTCCGAGAGACGGAAGTAGGCCGACGGCGCGATGGCCTTGCGGTCGATGTAGCCATCATCGCGGAAGGTGTCGCTGTCTTCGAAGGCACCGGTCACGCGATAGGCCTGGTTGCTTTGCGGGTCGGCCCAGCCGGTGTCGAACTGGGTTCGGCGTTTGCCTTCGCTGTCGACGTTCATGCCGACTTCACGCTTGGGTGTGAAGCTTGGTTTTTTGCTGATGCTGTTGATCAGCCCGCCCGAGGAGCCACGGCCATACAGCACCGCGGCCGGGCCCTTGATCACCTCGACACGCTCGATGTTGGACAGGTCGCGAAAGTACAGGGCGTCGTCACGCACGCCGTCTATGTACATGTCGCCAATGGCGCTGAAGCCACGGATGGTCACCTGATCGCGTTGGCCGTCGCCGTTGGACAGGCCGATGCCGGGCACGTTCTTCAGCACGTCTTCCATGGACTGTGCGCCTTGGTCCTTGATCACGCTTTCGGGAACGACGTTGACGGTTTGCGGGATATCGCGCAGCGGCGCGTCGATCTTCATGGCGCTGCGGCTTTCACTGGCCTTGTAGCTTTGCTGCTCATAGACGCTGCTGACGGCGGTGGCCGGCAGGGCGAGGCTACTTTGCGTATCGGTTTGGGCGGCAGCGTGGACAGCAGGCACAACGAGCAGGCCCAGCATGGAAATGGATGCTGGGGCAACAGACCTTTTTGCCATTACAGGCGACTCTTTGTTGTTATCGGGAGTCACGAATAGTAATGATTTGCAAATGTAAAGCAAGTGTAAAGAATTCGTATTAGCTATAACGGTGATTTCGGCGACGAAATGCGTCGCCAACCGGGAGGGCCGGCAAGGCGGCCGGTAATGGCTATGCTTGTCAGCGCGTGAGCCTTTCACGCGCCTATTCGGACTTGATCACAGGGAAGCTCGCCTATGAACCCCATTCGTACTCTCGCTCGTGCTGTAGCCCTTGCCACGCTGGCCTCTGCTGCCAGCTTCACGGTACAGGCTGCCGGTATCCCCATCGGGAGCGAGGCGCTGGAAAGCCATGTCACCACACAGGTAACGGCTATCGACCTGGCCACCCGCCAAGTCACGGTGAAAGGCCCTGACGAGAAGAAGGATGTGACGTTCCAGCTGACCGAAAAGGCCAAAGCGCTGCCCAACCTGAAAGTCGGTGACCAAGTCGACATCTACGTGACACGCGCCGTGGCCTATGTGCTCAATCCGGAAGTGGGTGGGGCGCCGAAAGCGACTGAAGAGTCCGGTACCATTCGTGCAACCGAGCAAAACCCCAACCCGGGCGGCGAGGCGTTCCGCCAGGTCAAGGTTACCTCTCAGATCAAGAAGATCGACCTCAAGACGCATGAGGTGAGCTTGTTGCCACCGGAGGGCAAGCTGCAGGTGGTCAAGGTCGAGAACCCAGACCTGCAGAAACGCATGAAGAACCTCAAGGTTGGCCAGACGGTTGACGCGATCTACACCGAAGTGCTGCGCGTCGAAACCTCGCGCTGACCTCGGCCGTTGCCGACCTCGGTTACTCGCCTACGATCGGCCGTTTGCGGTCCGGGCAGGCTGGTGCCGGGGAGAGGGCCTCAGTAGCCGGCGGCTTCGATCAAGGCCTGGGGCTCTGCACGATAGGGGTAGTCGACTTGTGGTGTGTCACTGCCGCAGGCTTCGGGTAGCCCGGGTCTGGATGCGCTGTGAGGCCTTGCAGGCCGGGGGATGGCGCTGAAACAGCTGAAGTACCCAGTCGGGGCGGGTCTTGCTGGCATCGTTGAGCCAATTGGCGACTGAGTCCTGGGCGTATTTCTCAGCTTCGGCCAGCAGCGGTACCAGCAACGGCTCGGCCACTTCTGGTTGTTGCTTGAGCGTGGCAATGTGCTCGCACCAAACGCCGCGCGGGCGCAGGATCTCGATGCAGAACCGACGTACCAGCGGGTCTGCATCGCCGGTATGGCGGCCGAGTAGCGCCAGGGCCGCTTCAAGATGCTGGGCCAGGCGCGGGCGCAGGGCAATCCATGCCCATTCACGCACGCCGAAGTGCTCATCGCGGGCGAAGCGAAACTGCGCCAGCAGGGCATTTTCCGCAGGCTGCGAGCGTGACAGGTACGCCTGGGCGAACGCTGCCCAACTGCGCACGGTATCGGACGGGTGCGTGCAGCATTGCTCGAACACGTGCTGGCGCAACGACTCGGCGGCTTGCTCCAGCCACTTGCCCAGCGCCAGGCCAATGGCCGCCACTTTTTTTGACAGGCCCAGTGCCTGGGCCTGGTCCGCACTGGCAGCGAGGTGCTCAACCAATGCTGCTGGCAGTTGGCCTGTCAAGGCGTTGACCAAGGCGGCTTGATCCACCGCCAGGCATTCGGCCAGGTTGCGGGTTGGCAGTTGGCCAAGGTCGATCAGGGACTTTCGGTCGTCGCTCATGGCTAAGGCTCCATGGCAGTGGCACGGTGCAGTCGATTGCCGGCCAGGCGCACGCCGGCCGGAAGGAATGTTTCAGTATGCAGGGTACGAATAGTTCAAGTGCAGGATTTTGATTTCTATCAGTACTGGGCATGCAGCATCATGGTTGCCATCGATACCTTGGATGAGGACTGCCATGTTCAGTAAATCAATGCTTCTGCTGGCGCTTCCTGCGGCCATGGCGTTGCTTGCCGGTGCGGTGTTGCCGTTTCAGGCCGCCGGTAATGCTGCGGTAGGCCGGGCCCTTGGGCACTGGCTGTGGGGGGCTTTCACATCGTTGACGGTGAGCATGCTGGTGGTGATCGCCGCGCTGTTGATTATCCGGGTACCGGCGCCAGACATGGGCAAGGCCTTGCAAGGGCCTTGGTGGTTATGGATTGGAGGCGTGCTGGGGGCACTTTATGTAGCCGGCGCCGCAGCACTGACCCCGAAACTTGGCGCAGCAGGGTTCCTGGTACTGGTGGTGGCAGGGCAGATCATCACGGCAGTGCTTGCCGACCACTACGGGGCGATGGGGCTGGGTGGCAAGCCGCTTAGCCTGGCCAGGCTGGCTGGTGTGGTGCTGATCCTGTGCGGAGTGTTGCTGGTACAGGGCCCTTGGGCAACGGCGTCAGCGGCCCATTCCACGGCAGCTGTAAAGGGGCAAGAAAACTGATCAGCGCCCTGCTTGGCTGCAGGCCCAGACGGTTTCGCGCAGCCAGCGGTGCCCGGGGTCACTGTCCTTGCGGTTGTGCCAGGCTTGCTGATAGTCGAACGAGGGGATGGCCAGTGGCGGCGTGAACTGGCGCAGTGTCCTGTGCTGGCGCAACGACCCCACGGCGCGGCTGGCCACCGTCAGGATCAGGTCGGTGCCGGCCAGCACTTCGACCGCAGCACTCCAGTGTGGCAAGGCCAGGGCAATACGGCGTTGCAGGCCCCGGGCGGCCAGTGCGCGCTCGATTTCATCGAAAGCATCCGGGCGCATGGCCATCAATACATGTGGGCGTGCCAGCCAGTCTTCCAGGGCCATGCCGCCGCTGGCAGGCAGGACCTGGCGATCGGCAACGCTGATGAAGCGATCGGCAAACAGGGGCTGGGCGGTGATGTCCTGAGGCAGTTCGGGGAACAGGCCCAGGGCCAGATCCAGCTCGCCATCGAGCAACTGCGCCAACATGGTTTCACGGCTGGCCTGGCTGATGGCCAGGTCCACCCCGGGCGCGACTTGGCGCAGGTGGCGCAGCAGGTGCGGCAGGATGATGCGCGAGGCGTAGTCGGACAGCGACAGCCGGAACCGGCGCTGGGCCCGGGCTGGGTCGAACAGCGGGGTGGCCAACAGGCTGTCGAGATTGCTCAGTGCATCCTGTAGTGGCTGTGCCAGCGACTGGGCGCGGGCAGTGAGGACCATGCCGCCGCCTTGGCGTACCAGCAAAGGGTCGTCGAAGTGTTTGCGCAACTGCGCCAAGGCGTGGCTGACCGCCGGTTGGCTGCGGTGCAGGCGCAGGGCTGCGCGGGTCACGTGCCGTTCACTGAGCAGGGCATGCAGGGCGAGCAGCAGGTTGAGGTCGATCTTGCGCAGTTCATCCATCAGGTGAATGGCCTTGGTCAATTCTGGCGACTCGGATCAGCTTAACAAATGCTTGAGTCTTGCACGCGCATATAAGCTGCTGGCGATAGAGGCTTCTTCGCGGCACATGGATTCTACTAAATGGCTTTATGTTTGATCTGTAATTTACTGATAAAAAAGACTTATCTTCTTGCAGTTGCATGCTGAACACACTGTTCAAAGTAAGTCCGCTTTATCGCTTCAGGCTTGAGCCGCGAGCGGCTGTTGTACGTCTGCTCGGTAATACCGAAGGCAGTCATGCGCATCCAGGGTTTGGGGAATTTGCGTACCTGCAGCTTCTTGCGCGTGGCATACAAGGTCACCCCGGAAAGCTTGGCCTGTTGGGCCTCGGCGGCTATCTGCGCGCCCCAGCTGCAGGTGTGGCGATCGTTCTGGCTCAGTGCCCTGGCTTGGGCGCCGAAAGCGAAGGTGGCCAGCAGGCAGCCGGCCATCGTTGCTAGAAGTACTCGCATGTTGCTGTCCTAAGCATCTGAAAGAGAACGGAGTTTGCCTTCGCTTTGCGCAGCCGTGGGCCAGCAATTTGCCGTCAGGTTACAGCCATGCGCAGAGGGCTGGCCTCGGGCCTGCGCAGGCTTGTCCAGGCCAGGCTGGCAACCCAGAGCACCGAAACACCATAGTTAAGGCGTTGATAGAGGCCGAACAGCTGGCCACTCTGCGCCGCCTGGCCCATCAACGCGACGGTGATGATTGCCAACACCACGCAAGCCAGGGAAAGCAGCGCCAAGGCGGGGGAGCCGGCAATGCGGTTGCCCAGCCATGCCCATACGGCGCTGGCCAAGGTCAGTGAGAGGAACATCAGCAGACCAAACAGGTTATGCAGTTGCTGCGAGGTAGATGGCTGTGCCGGTGCACAGCCCTGGTCGCAAGGGAACCAGCCGGTGCCCAAACTGCCAATGCCATGCAGTAACACCAGGCCCGCACTCAGCAGCGCCAGCTTCGAGCTGCGCCAGCGCCGCACCAGGCCCCAGGCAAACAGGGCAAACAGCAGGGCCAGAGGGAAATTGTTGACCCGTGGCGACCAGCTGTGGGTTGGCGAACCGGCCGCGCCAAGCTGGCTCATGGCCTGTTGCAGGTGATCATAGCCAGGGTAGGCCTGAGCGGTGAGCCATACCCCCACCAGCAGCCAGAGGGGGATCAGCAGGCCACTGCCGAGCAAAAGGCGGTCGAGGGTTTTCATACTGCAGATTCCTTCCATGGATCAGTGAGCGTGAAGGCGTACAGTACAGACTCGCGCGGACCATGGGCCAGTGATTCTGCGCGTTTTTTCATGGGCCAGGGTCTGCAAAGAGGGGTAATAAATACCGCACGGGGTGTATGTGATCGTACAACTGCTTGCGCTATGATGAGCGCTGTCTTTCAAGGTGAAATACAGGGCAATGACAGAGCAGCAGGTACAGGCAAGGACCCGGCGCAAGCCGCGCAGTCTGGCCCAGGAACTGGTCACGGTGCTGACCGAACGCATTCGCAGCGGCCAGCTCAAGCGCGGCGACAAGCTGCCGACCGAATCGCAGATCATGGCCGAGGAGGGCGTCAGCCGCACGGTAGTGCGTGAGGCGATCTCGCGGTTGCAGGCCGCCGGGCAGGTAGAGACCCGCCACGGCATTGGTACATTCGTGCTGGATGCGCCGGCTACGGGCGGTTTCCGTATCGACCCGGCCACCGTGGTCACCCTGCGCGAAGTGCTGGCGGTGCTGGAGTTGCGCATTGCCCTGGAGATCGAGTCGGCCGGGCTGGCAGCCCAGCGGCGAAGCGACGAAGCCCTGGCCGGTATGCGGGCGGCGCTGGACGAACTCAACGAGGGGGCGGCCCACGCCACTGATGCGGTGTCGGCGGACTTCCAGTTCCACCTGCGCATTGCCCAGGCTAGCGGCAACCACTACTTCGCCGACATCATCAACCACCTGGGTACCAGCATCATCCCGCGCACCCGACTGAATTCGGCGCGCCTGGCCCATGATGACCAGGCGCATTACATGAGCCGCCTGATGCATGAGCACGAGGCGATCTATGAGGCGATTGCCCGGCGTGACAGCGAAGGGGCGAAGATGGCCATGCGCATGCACCTGAGCAACAGCCGCGAGCGCTTGCGCCAGGCGCATGAGGCGGCTGAAGCGCAAGGGACCTGAAGCCTTTGCTGCCAGTACTGGCCTCTTCGCGGGCAAGANGAGGCCGGTACAGTCAAAAAGAAAAGCCCCGCCGTGCGCAGGGCTTTCTTGTTGCGTGCAACCGGTCAGATCGCCCCGTCACTCCACTGCCCGTTCACCAACCGCCGCAGCCCCAGCGGGTTGCCGTCGCGCAGTGCCTCAGGCAGCAGTGTCTGCGGGTAGTTCTGGTAGCACACCGGGCGCAGGAAGCGGTCGATGGCCAACGTGCCGACCGAGGTGCCACGCGCATCGGAGGTCGCCGGGTACGGGCCGCCGTGCACCATGGCATCACAGACTTCGACACCGGTCGGGTAGCCATTGACCAGGATTCGCCCGACTTTCTCCTCCAGCAGCGGCACCAGCCAGGCGAAGGCATCGAAGTCCTCCGCCTCGCCGATCAGCGTCGCGGTCAGCTGGCCGCGCAGGCCGAGCAGCGCGTCGCGCAGTTGGTCGTTGTCCTGCACCTCTACAGCCACGGTGGTGGGCCCAAACACTTCTTCCTGCAACAGCGGGTCGGACTCGACCAGCAGGCGTGCATCGGCCTTGAACAGCTGAGCGCGCGCCTGGTTGCCTTCCTGCGCCTGGCCGGCCACATGCTCGATACCGGCATGGGCATGCAGGTCTTCAAGGCCGCCAACGTAGCTGCGCAGGCCGCCAGCGTTGAGCATGGTTTGCCCGGCTTGCTGGTCCAGGTACTGGCCAAGGTCGGCGAGCAGCTGGCTGTACTGTGGTGACTGCAGGCCAATCACCAACCCAGGGTTGGTGCAGAACTGCCCGGCGCCCATGCACACGGACCCCGCCAACTCGCGAGCAATGGCCTCGCCACGCTTGGCCAGGGCGCCCGGCAGGATGATGACCGGGTTGATGCTCGACATCTCGGCAAATACCGGGATTGGCTGCGGGCGCTCAGCGGCCATGCGGCAAAGGGCATCGCCGCCTTTGAGCGAGCCGGTGAAGCCAACCGCCTGGATGGCGGGGTGCTTGACCAGCCACTCGCCCACGCCGCCACCAAATACCATGTTGAACACGCCCTTGGGCATGCCGGTCCGCTCAGCGGCGCGCACGATGGCGCAGCCGACCAGATCGGCCGTGGCCATGTGGCCGCTGTGCGCCTTGAATACCACCGGGCAGCCCGCGGCGAGGGCAGCGGCGGTATCACCACCGGCGGTGGAGAAGGCCAGCGGGAAGTTGCTGGCCCCGAACACGGCGACCGGGCCCACGCCGATGCGCATCTGGCGCAGGTCTACGCGTGGCAGCGGTTGGCGCTCGGGCAATGCCAGGTCGATGCGCGCGCCGAGGAAGTCGCCGCGGCGCAGCACTTGGGCGAACAGGCGCATCTGTCCGCTGGTGCGGCCGCGCTCGCCCTGAATACGGGCGGCGGGCAGTGCAGTTTCGCGGCAGACGATGGCGACGAAGGCGTCATCCAGTTCGTCGAGTTCAGCGGCGATGGCGTCGAGGAACTCGGCCCGACGTGCCGGAGCCAGTTGGCGGAACTCGGCGAAGGCAGCGGCAGCGGCCTTGGCGGCCTGGTCCACTTCGGCTTCGGTGGCCTGGGCAAAGCTGTAAGGCAGGGCTTCGCCAGTGCTGGCGTCCAGGCTCTGCAGGCGCTGAGGGCCAGCGGCACTGCGCTGACCGGCGATGAAGTTATGGCCGAGGATTTCAGGCATGGGGTGCTCCTGTGGGCTTGAGGGTGGCGTGTGTGAATGCGTGGTCAAGGCTGCGGCATCAGGTAATGGGCGCCGGGTTGAACAGGGTGATGTCGTTGTGCAGCCGGTGTTGTTCGGCCCAGGTCTGCTTGCGGCCGCTGGCTACGTCCAGGTAGTAATGGAACAGCTCCCAACCCAGCTCCTCGATGGTCGAGCGACCACTGGCGATGCGACCGGCGTCGATGTCGATCAGGTCGGGCCAGCGCTGGGCCAGTTCGCTGCGGGTACACACCTTGACCACCGGCGCCATGGCCAGGCCATACGGGGTGCCGCGGCCGGTAGTGAAGACGTGCAGGTTCATGCCGGCCGCCAGTTGCAAGGTGCCACAGACAAAGTCGCTGGCCGGGGTGGCGCAGAAAATCAGGCCTTTGCGGTTGACCCGCTCGCCTGGGCCGAGCACACCCTGGATAGCGCCGCTGCCCGACTTGACGATCGAACCCAGCGATTTCTCGACGATGTTCGACAGCCCGCCTTTCTTGTTGCCCGGTGTGGTGTTGGCGCTGCGGTCGGCGGCGCCTTGCTGCAGGTAGCGGTCGTACCAGTCCATTTCGCGCACCAGCGCGTCGGCAACGTCCTGGTTTTCCGCGCGCGAGGTCAGCATGTAGATCGCGTCGCGCACCTCGGTCACTTCAGAGAACAGCACGGTGGCGCCAGCGCGGACCAGCAGGTCGGCGGCATAGCCCAGTGCCGGGTTGGCGGTGATGCCCGAGAAGGCGTCGCTGCCACCGCATTGCATACCGAGGATCAGTTCGCTGGCCGGGACCGTTTCGCGGCGGCGCTGGTCGAGCTTCTTCAGGCGGGTTTCGGCCAGGTCCATGATCTGCTCGATCATTTCAACAAAGCCAAGGCTGGCGTCTTGCAGGCGGTACAGCCATGGGTCGCTGAGGTCCACCGAGGGGTCGTTGTCGTGCATCACCTGGCTGGCTTGCAGTTTTTCACAGCCCAGGCTGATCACCAGTGCCTCGCCGCCAAGGTTGGGGTTGCGCGCCAGGTTGCGCACGGTGCGGATCGGGATGTAAGCGTCGCGGGCGTTGATTGCCACACCGCAGCCGTAGCTGTGGGTGATGGCCACCACGTCATCGACGTTGGGGTATTTGGGCAGCAGTTCGTTGCGAATGCGCTTGACTGCATGTTCCAGCACGCCGGTCACGCACTGCACGGTGGTGGTGATGCCGAGAATATTGCGGGTGCCGACAGTGCCGTCGGCATTGCGATAGCCCTCGAAGGTGAAGCCCTCCAGCGGCGGCAGCGGTTGTGGCACTGCATCGCAGCGCGGCAGGCTGTCCAGTTCCGGGGCGGCCGGCATGGCCAGCTGGCTTTCCTGAACCCAGCTGCCTTGGTGCAGGTCTTCCAGCGCGTAGCCGATGATTTGCCCGTAGCGGCGCACGGGCTCGCCCTTGGCGATGGCCACGGTGGCCACCTTGTGGCTTTGCGGCACGCCTTCGATCAGGGTCAGGCCGTCGGCGAAGCGGGCGCCTTCGCCCAAGCCGCCGTCGTTGACGACGACCACGACGTTGTCGTCGTCGTGCAGGCGGACGTAGCGGGGCGAGTCGGAATGTTCGATCAACTGCATGTTTGGGCCCTACTTGTCAGGTTCTCAGGCTTTTGTACATCCGCCCATGCCGGGTGACCCGGCGCGGGCGTGTTTTTTCAGTGACGGGAGCTGGCCAGTTCGCCGTCGGTGGCAGGCTCAGCGTGTGGCTTCGGGGCAGCATCACGCAATTCGATACGCTTGATGGGGCCGACGATAACCAGATAGCTGAATACCGCGACCAGCGCGTTGGCACCCACGTACACAAGCGCCCACTTGAACGAGCCGGTGGCGCTGATGATGTAGCCGATCACGATAGGGGTGGTGATCGACGCGATGTTGCCGAAGGTGTTGAACAGGCCACCGGACAGCCCGGCGATCTGCTTGGGTGAAGTGTCCGCGACCACCGCCCAGCCCAGTGCGCCAATGCCCTTGCCGAAAAACGCCAGCGTCATGAAGCCAACCACCATCCACTCGGCATCGACGTAGTTGCAGAACACCATGGTGGTGGACAGCAGCAGGCCACAGACGATCGGCAGTTTGCGCGAGAAGGTCAGCGAGTTGCCGCGGCGCAGCAGCCAGTCGGAGATCACGCCACCCAGGACGCCGCCGATAAAACCACACACCGCCGGCAGCGAGGCGATGAAGCCGGCCTTGAGAATGGTCATGCCACGTTCCTGCACCAGGTACACCGGGAACCAGGTGAGGAAGAAGTAGGTGATGGCGTTGATGCAGTACTGGCCCAGGTATACGCCCAGCAGCATGCGGCTGGTCAGCAACTGCTTGATGTAACCCCATTTCGGGCCATCGCTGCCGCGCTTCTGGTCCATGTCGACCAGGCCGCCGTTCTGCTCGATGTGCTCGAGTTCGCTTTGGCTGATGCGCGGGTGTTGGCGCGGATTGTAGATGGTCTTCAGCCACACCATCGAGAAGATGATGCCCAGCACACCCATGACCACGAAGACGTGCTCCCAGCCGAAGCTGAACACGATCCAGCCCATGATCGGGGCGAACAGTGCAGTGGCGAAATACTGCGCCGAGTTGAAGATGGCCGACGCCGTGCCGCGTTCCTGGGTCGGGAACCATGCGGCGACGATGCGCGCGTTACCCGGGAATGACGGGGCTTCGGCGAAACCGACCAGGAAGCGCAGGGTGAAGAGGGTGACCACGGCCCAGGCAACCGGCAGGCCACCGACAAAACCCTGCAGCAGGGTGAACAGCGACCAGGTGAAGATGCTGAAGGCGTAGACGTTTTTGGAACCGAAGCGATCGAGCAGCCAGCCACCAGGAATCTGGCCAGCCACGTAAGCCCATCCGAAGGCGGAAAAGATATAACCGAGGGTTACGGCGTCAATGCCGAGGTCTTTCTGCAGGCTGGAGCCTGCGATAGCAATGGTCGCGCGGTCGGCATAGTTGATCGTGGTCACCAGAAACAGCATGAACAGGATCAGGTAGCGCACATGCGTTTTCTTAGTCGCTTGCATGCTGGCAATACTCCCACTAGTTATTTTTGTGCGGGCTCACGAATTGTAACCGGAGTGGGGCAGGCCCACTCCGGGTGCGGCATCTGGCAGGCCGCGGGCAGCGCTTACTGCGGGCCCATCTTGTCCATCAGCGCGGCGAGCATTTCGTACTCTTCGGCGGTGAGGTCGGTCAGCGGAGTGCGCACCGGGCCGGCGTCGTAACCGGCAATTCTGGCGCCGGCCTTGACGATACTCACGGCGTAGCCGGCCTTGCGGTTGCGGATGTCCAGGTAGGGCAGGAAGAAATCGTCGATCAGCTTGGCCACGGTGGCGTGGTCGTCACGGGCGATGGCGTTGTAGAAGTCCATGGCGGTTTTCGGCACGAAGTTGAACACCGCGGAGGAGTACACCGGTACGCCCAGGGCCTTGTAGGCGGCAGCATACACTTCGGCGGTCGGCAGGCCACCCAGGTAGCTGAAGCGCTCGCCCAGGCGACGACGGATCGACACCATCAGCTCGATATCACCCAGGCCGTCCTTGTAGCCGATCAGGTTCGGGCAGCGCTCGGCCAGTTTTTCCAGCAGGTCGGCGTTCAGGCGGCAGACGTTGCGGTTGTACACCACCACACCGATGTTTACCGATTTGCACACCGCTTCGACGTGGGCGGCGACGCCGTCCTGGCTGGCTTCGGTCAGGTAGTGCGGCAGCAACAGCAGGCCCTTGGCACCCAGGCGCTCGGCTTCCTGAGCGTATTCGATGGCCTGACGGGTAGAGCCACCGACACCGGCGAGGATCGGCACCGAGGTGGCGCAGGTGTCGACCGCGGTCTTGATCACCTGGCTGTATTCGCTGGCGGCCAGGGAGAAGAATTCACCGGTACCGCCAGCGGCGAACAGCGCGCTGGCGCCGTAGGGGGCCAGCCACTCAAGGCGCTTGATGTAGCCAGCCGGGTTGAAGTCGCCCTGGGCATTGAAGTCGGTGACCGGGAAAGACAGCAGGCCGTGGGAGAGGATGGATTTAAGTTCTTGTGGATTCATTGTTGTTGGCATCCTGTGGCGCTTGGGTGAGGGGGTGTTGTTTTGCGTTGGAGGTAAGTTATCGTACAACCTGCGCGATGACCAGTCCTTTTTCAGAATTTTGTGTTCTCGCCAGGGTGGCCGTCTGGATAGGTGTGTTGTGGCGCAGATCGAGCGCCGCCCGCGCGGCGCTTCGCGGGTAAACCCGCTCCTACGCTTGTTTCGGGCCAGTTATGCCTGTGGCATTTGCGCGCGGACGCCTTGGCGCATGCCTCGATATCGCGTCGTACAAACAAGGCGGTCGCGCGCGTCTGGCACAGGCGATACTGGCCCGAAACAAGCGTAGGAGCGGGTTTACCCGCGAAGCGCCGCGCGGGCGGCGCTCGATTTCACAGGCGCAGCAGGTACGACGACAAACACATGACGGTCATCGTATCTCTTTATGGGGGAGGAAAAACGATCGCGGAGACAGGCACAAGCCCGCCGCCCGATTCCACGGGAAGTGTTCTGGGACCAGCAGAGGGTGACCGGGGAAACGGGGGCGGCCTTGCACCGCCCCGCGATCAAAGCAGAGGAAACTGAAGGTCAGGCCGCGTGCTGGCGCTTGATTTGCGCCTTGCGTACCTGGGCCCGGCAAGCATCGCCGAAGGCCTGGAAGATCTTTATCGAATCAGGGTTCTTCGCCGCCTGCCATTCGGGGTGCCACTGCACGGCGAACAGGAACGGCGAAATGCTTGGCGCGTGAATCGCTTCGACCAGGCCATCTTCGGCACGGGCGATGGCTTCAATACCGGCGCCGAGCTTGTGCAGGCCTTGGCCATGCAGCGAGTTGACGCGAATCTCGTCGGTACCCAGGGTGTCGTGCAGCCAGCTGCCCGGCTGGATCTTCACCCCATGCACCTGGGCGTACTGCACGTCGACCGGGTCTTCCGGGTTTTCCCGGTGGTCATTGAACCCAGGTTCGGCATACACCTTCTGATAAATGTCGCCACCCAGGGCCACGTTGATTTCCTGCATCCCGCGGCAGATGCCGAAAATGGGCAGGCCACGCTTGATCGCCGCCTTGACTAGCGGAATGTCGAACAGGTCGCGGTTCTGGTCCTGGCCTTTGCCTGGGGTCTGGTTTTCCTGGCCATACAGGGCCGGGTCGATATTGCTGCCAGCGCCAGTCAGGTAAACGCCGTCGGCCATGTCCAGGTAGGTCTCGAGGTCGTCAGTGCCGCAGCAGGTAGGCACCAACACCGGGACGCAGTCGGAGAACTCGACCAGCGGGGTAATGTATTTGTGGGTCATGACCTGGTAGTCATGGCCTTTGCGCTCTTGGCTGCCCATGGTCATCAGGACGACGGGTTTGCGCAGGGAAGGTTGCTTGTTGCCAATGTTGCTGTTGGACATATGTCACCTTGGGACAGGTTCGACCTGTCGTTGTTGTGCAGGCGCACGGCTCGGGGCCCTGGGTGCTGCCTGTAGCCCCGAGCACTGCCGGCTCGTCAGAGGCGACGATTCCGGTCGGGGCTTGTAGATAGCTTGCCAGAGCCGTTCGATATGTCAAACGACGGAAGTGGGCTTTAGCGCGGGGGATACGCCGTTTTCTGGGGGGTGAAACCGATGCGGGCCTGTGGCGACGTGGGTTTGGCAGGGTCTGCGGTCAATAATATTTAACGATGCAGTTGGGTCATTGCAGCGGTGCAATGAATAGGTCGCTTGAAGTCACCTCGCTCCATGTGCGGCCTTGTGTCGCGAAGCCAACACCGTGGTGGATGGCACGGGCATCGCCCGTGTTCGCGGGCAAGCCCGCTCCCACAGGGAAGGCGCCAGCTTTTAGAAATTGAGCAAGACAGTTGCTCCCACACGCTATCCGCGTTACACCCCCAGGTTTTCAGCGCGGCTTGCGCAGCGCTGCATGCTGGGGGTTGAAGGTGAGGATCGCCAGCAGGGTGAACAGTGCGGTCAACCCCAGGCACACCGCCAGCGCCAGCAGGTTCAACCGCTCATAAAGTGCAAACCGCACCAGCTCTACGGCATGGGTGAACGGGTTCGCAGCACACAGCCAGTACAACCACTGGCTGGCCTCGCGCATTTTCCACAACGGGTACAGCGCCGACGACAGGAAGAACAGCGGGAAGATCACGAAGTTCATCACCCCGGCGAAGTTCTCCAGCTGGCGGATGGCGTTCGACAGCAATAGCCCCAAGGCACTGAGCATGAAGGCCACCAGCAGCAACGCTGGCAGCGCCATCAGCAGGCCTGCAGCCGGTGGTTGTACCCCGTATAACCAGGCGATGGCGAGGAAGGCATAGACTTGCAGCAGGGAAATCAATGAAGTTGCCAGCAGTTTGCTGCCCAGCAGGAACGGGCGTGGCAGCGGGCTGGTCAGCAACACGCGCATGCTGCCCATCTCGCGGTCGTAGACCATCGACAATGAGCCCTGCATGCCGTTGAACAGCAGAATCATGCAGGCCAGGCCGGGGATGATGTACACCTCGTAGGGGATGTAGGTGTCGTAGGGCTCGATGATGGCAATGCCCAGCGCTGCGCGAAAGCCGGCAGCGAACACCAGCAACCACAGCAGCGGGCGCACCAGCGCGCTGAGCAGGCGTGTACGCTGCAGCACGAAGCGCAGCCATTCGCGCAGCATGATGCCGTTGAAACATTGCCAGTAAGCGTTCATCGGGCGTTGGCTCCTGAGGGGGCGTTGGTCAAACGGGCAAAGGCGTGATCGAGGTCACCGCCGTGCTCAAGGCTCAGCGCATCGGCGGTACCACTGGCCACCAGGCGCCCCTGATGCAGAATCAACAAATCATCGCTGGGCTGCACTTCGTCCAGCAGGTGAGTGGCCCACAGCACACTGAGCTGCTGCTCGCGGCACAACCGGCGCAGGTGCTGGTTAAGCGCCAGGCGGCTGGCCGGATCGAGGCCGACGCTGGCTTCGTCCAGCAGCAGCAGGCGCGGTTCATGCAGCAGCGCGCGGGCAATTTCCACCCGCCGCCGATGGCCGATGTTCAGCTCACGCACACGATCGCGCCGGCGTTCGCCAAGGCCTTGGCGGGCCAGTTCGGCTTCGACCCGCAGGTGGCTCTGACGCCGCGACAGGCCATGCAAGGCGGCGTGGTAGCGCAGGTTCTGCTCAACGCTCAGGTCCAGGTCCAGGGTGCTTTGCTGAAACACCACGCCCAGCTGGCGCAAGGCCGGGCGTGCAGCGTTGCGTAGTGAACAGCCGCACACGCGGATGTCGCCATGCTGCAGGTCGTACAGGCGCGTGAGCAGGGCGATCAAGGTCGACTTGCCGGCACCATTGGGGCCCAGCAATGCGGCGAAGCGCCCAGGTGCCAGGCTGAAACCGACCTGCCTGAGTGCCTCGCGCTGGCCATAGGCAAAGCTCACGTCACTGACGTCGAGGGCATTCATGGTGTCACCACCACGCCCCAGGGGTAGCGCCCGACCTTCACCGACTTGAGCACGTTGAGCTGCTTCACATCGATGACCGAAACGTCACCGCTGACACCGTTGGTGGCCAGCAACTGGCGCTGGTCCGGGGTGAATGCCAGCTGCCAGACCCGCCGCCCGACCAGCAGGTAGTCGAGCACATCAAAGGTCTTGGCATCGATCACCGCCACGTGGTTGGCCGGGCCCAAGGCGACGAAGGCGTACTTGCCATCGGCGCTGAGCTTGATGCCCACTGGCTGGACTTTGTCCGGGTGCACGCCCTTGATCTGGAAGTTCAGGGTTTTCAGCACCTGGCGCGTGGCCACGTCAAGTATGGTCACCGTGCCGCCGATTTCTGCCGAGGCCCACAGGCGCGAACCGTCTTTGCTGAACTCGACGAAGCGCGGGCGCTGGTCGACCAGCGTGCTGTCGGCCAGGGTCTGGGTGCTGGTGTCGATCCAGTGCAGCATGTTGGTGGTTTCACTGGTGTTGACCGCCCACTTGCCGTCAGGGCTGACCGCCATGCCTTCGGGTTCGATGCCGACTTCGATCTGCCCGAGCACCTTGTCGGTGACGGTGTCGATCACCGTCACCAGCGCATCGTCCTCGTTGGACACATACAGCCAGCGGTCGTTGGGGTGCAGGGCGAACTGCTCGGGGTCCTTGCCGGAAGGCAGCTCCTTGATGATCTTGCGTGTGGCCACGTCCATCACCTGCACCCGGTCCGAATCGCTGGCGCAGATGTACAGCAGCTTGCTGTCGTGTGACAGCAGCAAACCACGCGGGCGCTGGCCCACCGGCAGGGTTTCGGTGACTTCCAGCGTTTGCAGGTCGATCAGGCTGAGGCTGTTGTCCTTCTCGTTGGAGACCCAGGCGGTGGCAGCCATGGCGTGACTGCTGGCCAGCGCCAGGACGCCCGACAGCAGGCTGGGGTAAATCAGGGCCCGGTGGAAGAGGGGGCGGCGCATGGCGGATTCCTTATTGTTGTGGTTGTCGGGTCAGGGGTAGCTACACGTCACTTCGGGCTTGTCATAGCCCAGGCTGTCCATTTCGTTGAAGGGATGCAGGAAGCCCTCCTGCGGCGAGGTGCTGACCAGGGCGCGGGGCTGAACCAACGGGATCGGCTGGCGCAGTTCGCCGTTCCACGGGCGGTAACTGAGCTTGCGCCCCTTGAAGCCGTCCAGCGGCAACTGCTCGCTGAGCAGCAGTTGCTGCAGCGCGCGCGGTTCGGCCAGGCGCAGCTTGCTGGCTGCACTGGCGACACTGCGCACAGCCATCCAGGCGGCGAAGTCACGGTCATTCATCCAGCGCCCGGCCTGGGCCTCGAAGCGTTTTTGCAACTGCGCCGCCCCGAAGGTTTCCACCGTCTTATGCCAACCCGTGGGGGTCAGGCCCTGGGTACCGGCCACCGGGCGTGGATACCACGTCTGGTAGGGCAGGTACTCGCCGAAGTCACCGCGCTCGTCGGCCACCAGTACCACGTCGTATTCGGCAGTCTGGGTGAACAGCGGCATGTCGGCCTGGGCGCTGCGGCGCTGGTCGTTATCGAAGGTCCAGGTTTTTTCCGCGACCAGTTGCACGCCAAAACGTTTCACCGACCGGCGCAGGGCAGCGGCGTAAGCCTGGTCGTCCGGGGTCTGGCCGACCACCAGCAATGCCCGTTGCCATTTGCGCAGTACCAGGAACTGCGCCAAGGCATCGGCCAGCATGGCCCGGCTCGGCAGGCTGTGCAGGACATTGCCCAGGCACTGGCTGCTGCGCAGGCTGTCGTCGGGGCTGCCGGCGTTGAACAGCAGGCTGTCGGGCAGGGCGGTAGACAGCGCGCGCAGGCTGGCGGCCGGGGCATTTACCACGAACAGGCGCAGGCCTTGTTCATGCTGGGCCCTGGCGGCTTGCAGCAGGGCCTCGGGGCTGTCGACATTGGCGCTGGTCAGCTGAAATTGCTGCTTCAGGAAGCGCCCGGTGCTGTTGCTGTCGACAATGGCCAGTTCGGCACCTTGGAGCCCGGCATCGCCGGGTTCGGGGATGACATTGGACAGCAGCGGGCCAGCGGCGGGGCGATAGCCCAGGTAGCCGATGCGTATGTGCAGCGGGGCTGCGGCCTGGCCCTGAGCGGCGGGCGCCAGAGGCGTAGCCAGCGTTGCGGCCAAGGCCAGCAGGCAGGTCAAGGCAAGGTGGGCAGGCTGGCGCATAACACACTCCACGGCAGATGGCGCCAGCATAGGAAGCCCGCCGGGAGGGGGAAATATGCAGAAAGTAGCGCTCGGCCGGTACCAAGGTAGTAATTCAGTGCGGGGGCCGCAGTTTTACGATGGTCCACAACGGCCTGAGGAGAACCGCTTGTGCGCCTTGTCAACTTGTCGGCCCTGTGGCGAGTCAACCTCTGGGTCACGTTATGCTTCGCCTTGGTGACGCTGGCTTGTGCCGGGGTGCTGTTGCACCAGGCGGTGGCCGACGTCGAGCGTGAGTTGCAGTCAGCCGAAGCCGTGGTGGCATACCTGGGCGACACCGCCGAACGTGACCCGGCAAACCTGCAGCCCGGCTTGACCAAGAGCCTGCGCCATGTGCGGGTGCACTGGCTGGCAGCGGGTGAGGTGCCAAGGCTGCCGCAAGAGGCCGGTATGGATGCCTGGCTTGGCCGCCAGTTGTTCGGCGAGCGCTACCACAGCAGCCGGCTGCTGGACTTGAGTGATGGCCGCCGCGTGTTGATTGCCGTGGATGCGCGGGATGAAATCGATGAAGTCTGGGACTCCCTGCAACAACTGCTTGGCGTTTGTGGCCTGGCGTTGTTGCTGAGCCTGTTGACCATCCGCTGGGCGGTACGGCGGGCCATGGGCCTGCTGGATGAGCTGCAGGGCGCCTTGCACCAGGTCTCAGGCGGGCAATTGACGGCACGCCTGCGCGAAGCCGGCCTGCCGGAAGCGCGCCAGCTGGCCAAACACTTCAACCGCATGGCCGCAGCTCTGGAGCAGGCCCAGGCCGACAATGCCCACCTGACCCAGGCCCTGCTGGCGGTGCAGGAGCAGGAGCGTACCCAGCTGGCGCAGACCCTGCACGATGATCTGGGGCAATACCTGGCAGGCATGCGAGCCCAGCTATGCCTGCTGCGTATGGTGGCCGAACAGCCTGAAGTGGTGACGCAGACGGCGCAGGCCCTTGAATTCAATTGCGAGCGCCTGCAGCAGGGTTTTCGCGCGCTGGTGCACAACCTGTATCCGGTGGCGCTGCACTACATGCCGTTGGCCGAGGCCTTCGGGCTGTTGGTGAGCCAGTGGCAGGCCAGCCAGGGCATCGAATGCCGGCTGCGGGTTGGCGAGCACTTGCCGGCGCTGCCTGGGGCGAGCCGAACGCATTTGTACCGCTTGCTGCAGGAGGCGTTGACCAACGTCGCCCGGCATGCCGGTGCCAGCCAGGTGCGGGTGCGCCTGCAGCGCAGTACCAAGGGCTTGCGCCTGTTCATTCGCGACAACGGCTGCGGCGGGTGCCAGCCCCAGCGCCCAGGGGTAGGCCTGCACTCGATGGCCGAGCGCGCCCGCAGCCTTGGGGGGGAGTTACGCATTTTCAGCCGCCCGGGCGGTGGCTGGGCGCTGGCCCTTAACATTCCCGAGGAGGTGCGATGAATATCGTGTTGGTCGATGACCACGCCGTGGTCCGCCAAGGCTACGCCAGCTTGCTGCGGGCGGTGCTGCCATTGGTGCAGGTGCGTGAGGCCGCCAGTGGTGAAGAGGCGCTGGCCAGGGTACAGGAGCAGGTGCCCAACCTGGTGATCATGGACTTTGGCCTGCCCGGTATCAGTGGCCTGGAAACCACCCGGCGCCTGCGCCAGCGCCTGCCGCAATTGCGGGTGCTGTTTTTCAGCATGCACGATGAGCTGCCGCTGGTGCGCCAGGCGCTGGATGCGGGTGCCTCGGGCTACCTGACCAAGAACTCGGCGCCCGAGGTGCTGATCGAGGCGGTGCAGCGGGTGTTGGCCGGGCATGCCTACATCGAGCAGCCCCTGGCCACCCAGCTGGCTTGCCTGTCACAGCAAAGTACCAGTGACCCGCGGTTGCAGCGCATGACCCAGCGCGAACTGGAGATATTCACGATGCTGGCCAAGGGTACCCCGGCGCGGGTGATTGCCGAGCAGTTGTGTATCAGTGCCAAGACTGTGTCCAACCACCTGACCTTGCTCAAGAGCAAGTTGCAGGTCAGCTCACATGCCGAGCTGGTGCATCTGGGGATTGATCTGGGGGTGGTGCGGGTGGCGGGGTGAGGTATTTCATTGCACCTGTTGGGGCTGCGTCGCAGCCCACCGCGCACAACGGAATGTGTTCAACCACCGATGCGTGTCCACCACCGATCTGTGTGTTGGAACGGGTTTACCCGCGAATACGGTAGCGGCAGCAACAGTGAACGGCGGGTGGAAATTGGCCAGCAGGGCCGGCCCTTTCGCGGGTGAACCCGCGCCTACAGGCCGCTCATTTGTCCCAGGTTTCAGGGCACCCCTTGCACCCCTCCATGTTGGCCTCCTGAAAATTCCCGTAATGCTGCCGCGCCCCGCGCAAATCGGCGTGTGCCAGGTTGCTCTGGCCAAACTTGGCCTCCTGCAGGTTGGCATCGCCCAGGTTGGCCGCTTGCAGGTCGGCCTTGCTCAACCAGGCCATCTCCAGGTCCGCCGCCTGCAAGTTGGCCTGCTGCAGCTTTGCCCCGGACAGCCTGGCGAACTGCAGGTAGGCTGCGCGCAGGTCCGCCTTTTCAAACTGTGCACCCTGGGCGAACAAGCCCCAGCCTTGAATGGCCACCAGCCTGCTGTTGCTCAGGTCAGCCAGGCGCAGATTGCTCTGTTGCAGGCTGGCGCGGGTCAGGTTGGCACCTTGCAGGCGGGCTTTTTCCAGATTTGCCAGGTCCAGTTGGGCATGACGCAGGTCGGCATCGCGCAGGTCGGCACCGGCCAGGTTCATCTTGCGCAGGTCCTGGTTGGCCAGGTTGGCGCCGCGCAGGTTGGCCCCCGGGCACTGGCTGGCTTCGGCAATCACACAGCCGTTGATGGTCAAGGGGGTATCGTTGCCAGTGTCGTCGGCGCTCACTGCCAAGGCAGGGGATAGCGCCAGCAGCAAGGTAAAGGGCAGGTAATTCATGGCAAAAGCCTCTGGGCAGGAGAAGGTCAGAAACGGGGAGGGGCGCAGGCCGCTCCCCGCTGCAGGTCAACGCTGTGCAGTCTTGTTGTCCCAACTCGGGATCTTGAACACCCAGAACGAACCACCCTGAGCCACCGGTTTGGTCAGCTCGGCCATGTCGCCGCCCCACAGCGGTACTGCACCGCCGTAGCCCACGGTCACGCCGATGTACTGCTCGCCGTCCTGCTCCCAGGTGATGGGCGGCGAGACGATGCCGCTGCCGGTCTGGAACTTCCACAGCTCTTTGCCCGTCTTGGCGTCGAAGGCCTTGAAGAAACCGTCGCCCGTGCCGGTGAATACCAGGTTGCCCTTGGTCGCCAACACGCCGGCCCATAACGGCAGGTGTTCCTTGTGTTCCCAGACCAGCTTGCCGGTGGTCGGGTCCATGGCGCGCAACGTGCCGACGTGGTCGTCGTACATGCGCTTGATACGGAAGCCCATGCCCAGATAAGCCGAGCCCTTCTTGTAGTTCACTTCCTCGGTCCAGTATTCCTCTTTCCACTGGTTGCCGGGGATGTAGAACAGCCCGGTGTCCTGGCTGTAGGCCATGGGGTTCCAGTTCTTGCCACCCAGGAACGGTGGCGAGACTTCCACCGGCTTGCCCTTGGTTTCACCCGGCAGCGGCTTGGCCGGGCGTTGGCCGGGGTTTTCCACCGGGCGGCCGGTCTTCAGGTCGATATGGCTGGCCCAGGTGATGTTGTCGACGAAGGGGAATGCGTTCTGCAGCTTGCCGTTGTTGCGGTCGACCACATAGAAGAAGCCGTTGCGGTCGGCGTGGGCGGTGGCCTTGACCACGTTGCCGTTCTTGTCTTTGTAGTCGAACAGCACCAGCTCGTTGTTGCCGGAGAAGTCCCAGGCATCGTTGGGGGTGTGCTGGTAGAACCACTTGACCTCGCCGGTACTCGGGTCGACGCCGACCTGGCCGGAGGTGTACAGGCTGTCGAAGTCATGCGGGTTGCCGTCCTTCGACGTGCGCGCCCAGGTATTCCAAGGGCCGGGGTTGCCAGCGCCGACAATGATGGTGTTGGTTTCGGGGTCGAAGCTCGCGCTTTGCCAAGGGGCACCGCCGCCGTGGCTCCAGGCTTCGACTTTGCCGGTTTCGGTGGTAGGGTCGTCTGGCCAGGACGGCGCCTTGACGTCACCGGTCGGGGTGCTGTCCTTGCCGTTCAGGCGGCCCATGTGGCCCTCCACGAAGGGCCGCATCCACACTTCTTCACCGGTGTCCGGGTCGCGTGCGAACAGCTGGCCGACCACGCCGAATTCATCGCCGGAGCTGCCGTGGATCAGCAGCACCTTGCCGCTGGTCTTGTCCTTGATCAGCACTGGCGCACCGGTCATGGTGTAGCCGGCGCTGTGGTCGCCGAACTTCTTGTTCCACACCACTTTGCCGGTGCGCTTGTCGAGGGCGATGACACGCGCATCGAGGGTGCCAAAGTAGATCTTGTCGCCGTAGATCGCCGCCCCGCGGTTGACCACGTCGCAGCAGGGACGAATGTTGTCGGGCAGGCGGTGGTTGTAGGTCCACAGGCGTTTGCCGGTCTTGGCATCGAGGGCGAATACCCGTGAGTACGAACCGGTGACGTAGACCACGCCATCGCTGACGATGGCCTGGGATTCCTGGCCGCGCTGCTTCTCGTCGCCGAAGGAGTAGGACCAGGCCGGGGTCAGCTTGAACACGTTCTTGTCATTGACCTGGGCCAGCGGGCTCCAGCGCTGGGCATTGGTGCCCATGCCGTACTGCAGCACGTCCTGGGTGGTCAGGTGGTCATTGGCGATGTCTTCCCAGGTGACGTTCTTGCCGGCAGGTGCAGCGGGTGTGCTGGCCGCTGTTGCCACATTGCCCAGGGCCAGGCTACCGGCTATCAGCAGGACGCGCACGCTCAGGGCCAGAGGGGAAAGGGCGGGTAGCGATCTTATTGTCATGGTTGCAGTTCCCAGTGGAGGTTTTGGCCTGCACAGGGTGGGGCGCCGCGGCCATCGCGGGATACGGAAAAAGTCCCGCCCTTGCCGGGAATAGTTCCCGCACGGCACCTCAATTGGCCCTTCGCCACAAGCCCTACTACCAAGGGATTAAGGCCCGGCCACCAAAGCAGCATTCGGCCGCCCGCGGGCTGTTTCTAAGATGGCGGCACGGCCTCTGTGGTTGAGGCTTTGTGTGCAATGGTGAGGGCATAACAATGACAACAAAATGCAATGTGTTGCTGGCTGCTGGGTTGCTGGCCGCAGCCGTGCTGACCGGTACAGCCTGGGCCCATGGCAACGTGGTGCCCCAGGCAGTGGAGACCAAGGGCCTGACCCCGATCAAGGACACTGGCGCGAGCCTGGACGGTGACGGCTGGGCCGCGGTCAACCCGTACCGCAGCTCGCCCGAGCACGACAAGGCCGTGGAAATCGGCGCCTCGGCCTATAACCAGAACTGCGCTGCCTGTCATGGCTTGGAGGCCAAGTCGGGTGGTATCGCCCCTGACTTGCGCATGCTCGATGCGGGTGATGCCGGCGATGAATGGTTCGTCGAGCGAGTACGCCACGGCGCGGTTCGCGACGGCCGCGTGTACATGCCGAAGATGGCCGATTACCTCAGCCAGGAAGCCCTTTGGGCGGTGCGCACCTACCTGGACAGCGTGCACGTCGAGGAGTGACGGCCATGCGTCTGTGGGCGGTGCTGTTGAGTGGCCTGCTGCTGTGTTGCGCGGCGGCCCAGGCGCAGGTGCGCAACTATGACGCGATCATCGCCGCCGGCGAGCTCAAGGTGGCGGTGTACAAGGATTTCGCCCCCTACAGTTTTCAGGACCACGGCCAGCCGCGTGGTGTCGATGTGGAGCTGGCGCAGGCCCTGGCCACGGCCTTGGGGGTACGCCTGCAACTGATCTGGGCGCCACCCGGAGAAAAGCTCGACGATGACCTGCGCGACTACATCTGGCGTGGCAGCCCGCTGCGTCATCAGCAATTGGCCGACCTGATGATGCGGGTGCCTTACGATCGCGCCTACGCGCAACGGCGCAACGAGCTGGGGGAGCTGGAAAACGCCCAGGTGGTGATGTTCGGCCCCTATCAGCAGGAGCGTTGGCAGGTGGCCTACGATCGCCGTCGCCTGGCCTCGGTGGCCAGTGTCGCGGTATTCCAGCAGCATCCTATCGGGGTCGAGGTGGACAGCGTGCCGTCGTTCTACCTGACATCGGTGTTCAACGGCATGCTCAGCGCCAGGACCCACCATTACCCCAGCGTGCAGCAAGCTTTCGCTGCCATGCAGGCCGGCCAGGTGGACGCAGTGATGGCGATGCGCGGCGAGGTTGACTGGCAGCTGCACCAGGCCGCCGACCCGCAACTGGCCTTGGCAGAAAACGCCTACCCGAACCTTGGCAAACAGGCCTGGGAAATCGGCATGGCTGTGCATGAAAGCAACCGGCAGTTGGCTTATGCCGTGGAGGAGGCCATGGAAGCGATGATTCGCGATGGCCGGCTCAAGGCGATGTATGCCGCCTACGGCCTGCGTTACGAGGTCCCGGAGATGTATCAATAGGAGTGGCCATGAACTGGCGAGCAACTTTCCTGCTGGCCTGCTGGATGCCCTGGGCCGCCCAGGCTGCGACACAAGGCACCCCCACAGACCCGGTGCCTTCCGTGATGTGGGACTTCTACCACAAGCAGTTGCTGGGGCAGGCGGCGTTCGTGTTCGATGACCGTGTGAAGCTTCTGGCGCCGCCCTTTGCCGAGGATGCACGGCAGGTCCCGCTGGAGATCGACGCCCGGGCGTTCACGGGCGAGGTGGTGCGGATAATCGCCTGGGCAGAGCTGAACCCTCTGCCGCGCATCGTCGACTTTCAGCCCGGCGAGCGCGTGTTGCCCTGGTTGTCGATCCGCATCCGCATCGAACAGGCCACACCGTTGCGCGCCGCCGTACTGACACGCGATGGCCTGTGGCACGTCGGTTCGACCCTGATCGATGCTGCCGGCGGCGGTTGTACCGCACCCAGCGTGGTGCGCACCCAGCCCGGCTGGGAGGAGCACCTCGGGGAGGTGCTGGGCGGGCGCTACCCGCGTGGCGACAGCAGCCGCCTGCGCCTGCAGGTGGCCCACCCGATGGATAACGGCCTGGTCAGCGGCATTCCTGAATTCTTTCTCAACCATGCCGAGTTGCAAGGTGCAGATGGCCAGCGCTTGGCCAGCCTGGAGCTGTACCCGGCGGTCAGCGAAAACCCCAACCTGGGCTTTGACATCCAGGGCCCTGGGCCAACACGGCTGCTGTTGCAGGACAACAGCGGCAACCAGTTCGAGGCGGCGCTGCCCTGAGCGCGTTGTCTGATTTCACCCTGACCCGAGGCACCGTCATGCGTTGGATCCTGCTGTTGCTGCTGTGCCTGGGGCTGCCGGCCCAGGCTGATCTGGCGTACCGGCTCACCCCCCGGCAGATCGCCGAGGGCACCTGGTTGCTGGAAGGCAGCACCGACAATTTCGCCAAGGCCAATGGCGGCAATGTGGTCAACACCGCGTTCATCGTCACCGACAGCGGTGTGGTGGTGATCGACAGCGGGCCGTCGAAGGGCTATGGCGAGGCATTGCGCAAGGCCATTGCCACCCTCACCGACAAGCCGGTAGTGGAGGTGCTGCTGACCCATCATCATCCTGACCATGTGCTGGGCAACCAAGCCTTTGCCGATGTGCCGATCGGTGCCCTGGCCGGCACCCGCGACCTGCTGCGCCAGCAAGGCGATGCCATGGCCGAGAACATGTATCGCCTGGTCGGCGACTGGATGCGCGGTACCGAGGTGGTGCTGCCGACCCGGCTGCTGCAGCCGGGCGTGCATGAGGTGGGTGGGCACCGCCTGAGGTTGCTGGGGCTGGGCGGGCATACGGGGGCCGACCTGGCGATTTTCGATGAAAAGACCGGCGTGCTGTTTGCCGGCGATCTGGTGTTCTACGAACGCGCCCTGACCACGCCCAACAGCCCGGGGCTGGACGTGTGGCTCAAGGACCTGGATACCCTGCAGGCACTGCCCTGGAAACAGCTTGTACCCGGGCATGGCCCCTTGGCCAGTGATGCGCAGCCGTTCGTGCAGATGCGTGACTACCTGGGCTGGCTCGATGGCCTGATGCGTGATGGCGCGGCGCGCGGTGACGACATGGCCGAGATGATCCGCAGCCCCATTCCCGAACGGTTTGCCGGGATCAGCCTGACGCGTTATGAGCTGATCCGCAGTGTCAGCCACCTGTACCCGCGTTACGAGCGCCAGCAGTTGCAGCGCTTGCCATGACATTTACGGTGCCTGTGAGCCCCCGCGCCGTCCGTGCCGCGCTCTATGGCTGCCCCCGTCCATCGCTCAGTCCCCTACCAAGGAACTAGAAAACTCCGCACTGCGGGCAATTGTTGGCAATCGGGTCGGGACCAAGAATTCCCGGCACACCGGGAAATTTTCCCGGGCACAACAAAAAAACCAAAGGTAGCCGTCATGACCCGATCCCCACGTCGCCCCTTGTTCGCCGTGAGCCTGGTGCTCAGCGCCATGCTGCTTGCCGGCGCGGCGCACGCCGCTGTCAGCAATGAAGAAATCCTCCAGGACCCGAAGAACCCGCAGCAGATCGTGACCAATGGCCTGGGCGTCCAGGGCCAGCGCTACAGCCCGCTGGATCTGCTCAACGTCAATAACGTCAAGGAGCTGCGCCCGGTCTGGGCGTTCTCCTTCGGCGGGGAGAAGCAGCGCGGCCAGCAGGCCCAGCCGCTGATCAAGGACGGGGTGATGTACCTGACCGGCTCCTACTCGCGGGTGTTCGCCGTGGACGCCCGCACCGGCAAGAAACTGTGGCAATACGATGCACGTCTGCCGGATGACATCCGCCCCTGCTGCGACGTGATCAACCGCGGCGTCGCACTGTACGGCAACCTGGTGTTCTTCGGCACGCTGGACGCCAAGCTGGTGGCCCTGAACAAGGACACCGGCAAGGTGGTCTGGAGCAAGAAGGTTGCCGACCACAAAGAAGGCTACTCCATCAGTGCCGCGCCGATGATCGTCAATGGCAAGCTGATTACCGGCGTTGCCGGCGGCGAGTTCGGCGTGGTGGGCAAGATCCAGGCGTACAACCCGGAGAACGGCGAGCTGCTGTGGATGCGCCCCACCGTGGAAGGGCACATGGGCTATGTGTACAAGGACGGCAAGGCGATCGAGAACGGTATTTCCGGCGGTGAGGCGGGCAAGACCTGGCCTGGCGACCTGTGGAAGACCGGCGGCGCCGCGCCGTGGCTGGGCGGTTACTACGACCCGGAAACCAACCTGATCCTGTTTGGTACCGGTAACCCGGCCCCGTGGAACTCGCACCTGCGCCCCGGTGACAACCTGTACTCCTCCTCACGCCTGGCACTGAACCCGGACGACGGCACCATCAAGTGGCACTTCCAGAGCACGCCGCATGACGGCTGGGACTTCGACGGCGTGAACGAGCTGATCTCGTTCAACTACAAGGACGGCGGCAAGGAGATCAAGGCTGCCGCTACGGCCGACCGCAACGGTTTCTTCTACGTGCTCGATCGCACCAACGGCAAGTTCATCCGTGGCTTCCCCTTCGTTGACAAGATCACCTGGGCCACGGGCCTGGACAAGGACGGCCGGCCGATCTACAACGACGCCAGCCGCCCGGGTGCCCCCGGCAGCGAGGCCAAGGGCAGCTCGGTGTTTGTCGCGCCGGCCTTCCTCGGCGCCAAGAACTGGATGCCGATGGCCTACAACAAGGACACAGGGCTGTTCTACGTGCCGTCCAACGAGTGGGGCATGGACATCTGGAACGAAGGCATCGCCTACAAGAAAGGTGCGGCGTTCCTCGGCGCCGGTTTCACCATCAAGCCGCTCAACGAAGACTACATCGGCGTGCTGCGCGCCATCGACCCGATCAGCGGCAAGGAAGTGTGGCGCCACAAGAACTACGCGCCGCTGTGGGGCGGTGTGCTGACCACCAAGGGCAACCTGGTGTTCACGGGCACGCCAGAGGGCTTCCTGCAGGCATTCAACGCCAAGACCGGCGACAAGGTCTGGGAATTCCAGACCGGCTCAGGCGTGCTTGGCTCGCCCGTCACCTGGGAAATGGACGGCGAGCAATACGTCTCGGTGGTCTCCGGCTGGGGCGGCGCGGTGCCGCTGTGGGGCGGCGAAGTGGCCAAACGGGTCAAGGACTTCAACCAGGGCGGCATGCTCTGGACCTTCAAGTTGCCCAAGCAGTTGCAGCAAACGGCAAGCGCCAAGCCATAACGCCTGCCTACTGCCGCTTGCTGCCGCTGATCGGTGGCAAGCGGCCCCAGGCTCTGACGAAAAGCCTTGATACTTGTTCATGCTGCGTTGAAAACCGCCTCGGAATGCTCATGTACTCCCGTACAGTCGGGCGCGACCCCGGCCGTTCCTCGGCTGTTTCCGCCTTGCCTGACCTGCGTCTCAAGACTTTTCGTACAGAGCCTACTACCAAATGACGAGAGCCCCGCTGCCAACGATGCATTCGCCCGGCACGCGGGGCTTCTTACCATCGGTGCATCGCCTGTCGTGGGACAGGCACCGACCCGCAGAGGCTCAGCATGATCTACGCACAACCCGGAACTCCAGGCGCCGTCGTATCCTTCAAACCCCGTTATGGCAACTTCATCGGTGGCGAGTTCGTGCAGCCGTTGGCTGGCCAGTACTTCACCAACAGCTCGCCGGTCAATGGCCAGCCGATTGCCGAATTCCCGCGCTCCACGGCCCAGGACGTCGAGCGCGCCCTGGACGCCGCGCATGCCGCCGCCGAAGCCTGGGGCAAGACCTCGGTGCAAGACCGTGCGCGGGTACTGCTCAAAATTGCCGACCGCATCGAACAGAACCTGGAAGTGCTGGCGGTTACCGAAAGCTGGGACAACGGCAAGGCCATACGCGAAACCTTGAATGCCGACGTGCCGCTGGCAGCGGACCACTTCCGCTATTTTGCCGGTTGCATCCGCGCCCAGGAGGGTGGCGTAGGCGAGATCAACGAAGGCACCGTGGCTTATCACATCCACGAGCCGCTGGGTGTGGTGGGGCAGATCATCCCGTGGAACTTCCCGCTGCTGATGGCCGCCTGGAAGCTCGCCCCGGCCTTGGCCGCTGGCAACTGCGTGGTGCTCAAGCCCGCGGAGCAGACGCCGCTGTCGATTACCGTCTTTGCCGAACTGATCGCCGACCTGTTGCCGGCAGGCGTACTGAACATCGTCCAGGGCTTTGGCCGTGAGGCCGGCGAGGCGCTGGCCACCAGCAAGCGCATTGCCAAGATCGCGTTCACCGGGTCCACCCCGGTGGGCTCGCACATCATGAAGTGCGCGGCCGAGAACATCATCCCGTCCACCGTCGAACTGGGTGGCAAGTCGCCGAACATTTTCTTCGAAGACATCATGCAGGCCGAGCCGGCGTTCATCGAGAAGGCCGCCGAAGGCCTGGTGCTGGCGTTCTTCAACCAGGGCGAGGTGTGCACCTGCCCGTCACGTGCGCTGATCCAGGAGTCGATCTACGAACCGTTCATGGCCGAGGTGATGAAGAAGATCGCCAAGATCACCCGCGGCAACCCGCTGGATACCGAAACCATGGTGGGTGCCCAGGCGTCCGAGCAACAGTACGACAAGATCCTTTCGTACCTGGAGATTGCCCGGGAGGAGGGCGCGCAGCTGCTCACCGGTGGTGGTGCCGAGCGGCTGCAGGGTGACCTGGCCAGCGGTTACTACATTCAGCCAACCCTGCTCAAGGGCAACAACAAGATGCGCGTGTTCCAGGAAGAAATCTTCGGGCCAGTGGTGGGCGTGACCACCTTCAAGGACGAAGCCGAAGCGCTGGCGATCGCCAACGACAGTGAATTCGGCCTGGGCGCCGGCCTGTGGACCCGCGACATCAACCGCGCTTACCGCATGGGCCGCGGGATCAAGGCCGGGCGAGTGTGGACCAACTGCTACCACCTGTACCCGGCGCATGCGGCGTTCGGGGGGTACAAGAAGTCCGGTGTTGGCCGTGAGACCCACAAGATGATGCTTGACCATTATCAGCAGACCAAGAACTTGCTGGTGAGCTACGACATCAATCCGCTGGGCTTCTTCTAAACCGCGTTGCGGCCTTTGCGGGCTC
>NZ_JBQENN010000004.1:20810-197965 GCF_052044625.1 Pseudomonas sp. 22515 | reverse complement strand
AAAAGGGCCGGCACATGCATGGGCTACCCGTACCAACGCACCCCGCCAGCTCGTTCCAAAGTAGCATTCGGTCCGGTCCGCCCCCGTGCATTAATGCTTCTACCGGAATCCTCCGGCACAAGAAGAGGACTTGCCCTATGTGGACTAAACCCGCCTATACCGACCTGCGCATTGGCTTCGAAGTGACGATGTATTTCGCCAACCGTTGATGACGGCCCGGCCATCGCCACGGTGGCCGGATCCTCCTGGAGCATGTGCCTGTGAACCTGATTGATCGCCAGCAAGCCCTTGCCTTGGGGCGAGGCTTGCGCCTGGACTGGGAGCCACAGAAGGCTTGCCACGTGCTGTTGTACGCCGGGGGCATCATCGAGCTCAATGCCAGTGCCGGCTGGGTCCTGGCGCTGCTGGACGGCCACAGTACGGTGGCAACGGTCATCGACCGCCTGGCACAACGCTTCCCCGATGTACCGGGGCTCGAAGAGGACGTACTGGCGTTTCTGGAGGTGGCCCGCGCCAAATCCTGGATAGAATGACCGGTAGCCCCGCTTTGGTCTGGTTGCTTTCGTGGTGGGATGCTTTACGCTGGCGTTTATCTTCCAGAACAATAAGAACAGGCTTACCAATGAGCCAGAGTTTCAGCCCCCTTCGCAAGTTTGTATCGCCTGAAATCATCTTTGGTGCCGGCTGCCGGCACAATGTGGCCAATTACGCCAAAACCTTCGGCGCACGCAAGGTACTGGTGGTCAGCGACCCTGGCGTGATCGCGGCCGGCTGGGTGGCGGATGTGGAGGCCAGCCTGCAGGCCCAGGGTATCGACTACTGCCTGTACACAGCGGTGTCACCCAACCCGCGGGTCGAAGAGGTGATGCTCGGCGCCGAAATCTATCGGCAGAACCACTGTGACGTGATCGTCGCCGTCGGTGGCGGCAGCCCGATGGATTGCGGCAAGGCCATCGGCATCGTGGTGGCCCATGGGCGCAGCATCCTCGAATTCGAGGGCGTGGACATGATCCGCGTGCCCAGCCCGCCGCTGATCCTGATTCCGACCACCGCCGGCACCTCGGCGGACGTGTCGCAGTTCGTGATCATTTCCAACCAGCAGGAACGCATGAAGTTCTCCATCGTCAGCAAGGCGGTGGTGCCGGACGTGTCGCTGATCGACCCGCAGACCACCCTGAGCATGGATCCGTTCCTGTCGGCCTGTACCGGCATCGATGCGTTGGTGCATGCCATCGAGGCCTTCGTGTCTACCGGCCACGGGCCGCTGACCGATCCCCATGCGCTGGAAGCCATGCGCCTGATCAATGGCAACCTGGTGGAGATGATCGCCAACCCCACCGATATTGCACTGCGTGAAAAGATCATGCTCGGCAGCATGCAGGCGGGGCTGGCGTTCTCCAATGCGATCCTGGGCGCAGTGCACGCCATGTCGCACAGCCTGGGCGGCTTCCTCGACTTGCCCCATGGCTTGTGCAACGCGGTGCTGGTGGAGCACGTGGTGGCGTTCAACTACAGCTCGGCGCCGGAGCGTTTCAAGGTGATCGCCGAAGTGTTTGGTATCGACTGCCGCGGTCTCAATCACCGGCAGATCTGCGGTCGGTTGGTAGAGCACCTGATTGCCCTGAAGCGTGCCATCGGTTTCCATGAAACCCTGGGCCTGCACGGGGTGCGCACGTCCGATATCCCGTTCCTGTCGCAACACGCGATGGATGACCCGTGCATCCTCACCAATCCCCGTGCGTCGAGCCAGCGTGATGTCGAGGTCGTTTATGGCGAGGCCCTCTGACGAGCAGCAGCGGGCGTTGGCCGGGCTGCTGGGGCTGGGTGACCACTCGGCGCGCAAAAGCCATTACCCGGAGCTGTCCGCCCGCCTGGACGAACTGGAAGCCGAACGCAACCGTTACAAATGGCTGTTCGAAAACGCCGTGCATGGTATTTTCCAGGCCAGCCTTCAGGACGGCATGCGTGCCGCCAACCCGGCGTTGGCGCGCATGCTCGGCTACGACGACCCGCAAGCGGTGCTGTTTTCCCTGACGGACCTGGCCGCCAACCTGTTTGACGGCGGTGCCGAGGAGTTACAGGCCATTACCGCAGTGCTCGCCCGTGAGCACAGCCTGCACGGCTACGAAACCCGTTTGCGGCGCAAGGACGGCAGCCATCTCGATGTGCTCATGAACCTGCTGCTCAAACCCGGCCATGAAGGGCTGGTGGAGGGGTTCGTTGCCGACATCACCGAGCGCAAGCTGGCCCAGCAACGCCTGCAACAGCTCAATGATGAACTGGAGCAACGGGTCGCTGCGCGTACCGATGAATTGCTGGAGGCGCGCGATGCTGCTGAAGCTGCCAACCGCAGCAAGGACAAATACCTCGCCGCCGCCAGCCATGACCTGCTGCAACCGCTGAACGCCGCCCGCTTGCTGATCTCGACCTTGCGCGAGCGGCCATTGCCAGAGGCCGAGCATGTGCTGGTGGAGCGGACCCACCAGGCCCTGGAGGGCGCGGAAGACCTGCTGACCGACCTGCTGGACATTTCCCGGCTCGACCAGGCGGCGGTAAAGCCGGATGTGGCCGTGTACCGCCTGGACGAGCTGTTCGCGCCGCTGGTCTCGGAGTTCAGCTCAGTGGCCGATGCGGCGGGCCTGAAGCTGCATGCGCGCATCCCGGACTGTGCCATCAGCACTGACCTGCGACTGATGACGCGTATCCTGCGCAACTTCCTCAGCAACGCCTGCCGCTACACCGACGAAGGCCGGATCTTGCTGGGGGCGAGGCGCCGCGGTGGTCATTTGCGGCTGGAGGTGTGGGATACCGGGCGGGGCATAGCGCAGGATCGGCTGCAGGCCATATTTCTCGAGTTCAACCAGCTGGACGTTGGCCGCGCAGCGGATCGCAAGGGCGTTGGCCTGGGGCTGGCCATCGTCGAGCGGATCGCCAAGATTCTCGGTTACCGGATTGAGGTACGTTCGTGGCCGGGGCGTGGTTCGGTGTTCAGCATCGAGGTCCCGCTGGGTAAAGAGGTGCCGCTGGCCGCTCACCAGGTTGTGCCGCTGCCAAGCGTCGGCAACCCGCTACCGGGCCGCCGCCTATTGGTACTGGACAACGAAGTGAGCATCCTCGAGAGCATGGGCGCGCTGCTTGGGCAGTGGGGCTGCGAAGTGGTGACCGCGACCGACCAGGCAGGTGCCTTGCTGGCCTTGCAGGGGCAGGCCCCGGAACTGATCCTGGCCGACTACCACCTGGACCATGGCGTGGTGGGTTGCGAGGTGGTCAGGTATTTGCGTGAGCATTTTGCGGTTGCCATACCGGCGGTGATCATCACCGCCGACCGCAGCGATCAATGCCGGCGGGGCTTGCAGAAATTGGGGGCGCCGCTACTGAACAAACCTGTGAAACCCGGGAAACTGCGGGCGGTGTTGAGCCAGTTGCTCTTGGTGCATTGATTGCGCAGGGCTCATTAGGGGCGCGGGAACTGCATTTGCCTGAAGCCTGCGCTGTACCTGTGGGAGCGGGCTTGCCCGCGAAAAGATGAAATGGGCTGGCGCTGTATAACCCCCTGATTTGGAGTTGCCCTGCGAACAACGAAGTAGAGCCGTGAAGGCCCGTTGCGACGTTTGGATCCAGTGATCAAAAAACTTTACCATTCGGTCAGCTTGCAAGAAATTAGCAAGCTAACTAATGCGGTTTTAAATACCGCTGGTCGGTGCTTTTGCTCAAGAAATGAACGATTACCCTGTTGATGGCTCATATTGGCCAGCAGGTGTATTCGCATGAACTGCACCTGGCATCTCTCAGGAAGTTATCAACCTTAAAACTCATGTGAGTCGCAGGGACTCACATGGGGATTTTTATTGCCTCTGATCATGGAGTAACGCCTATGCCCAACCGAGGCTCAACGGTTGAGTCGCTGTGTATTCATGTTTCAATCCGCTGTTTCAATTAACGATATGAATGGGGTCTTGCCGTTGCGATCACGCCGTTCGCACGCCTGTAGCACGGCCCGCTAGCGCTAATGCATTACGTGGAGAATTCGACGTGGAGTTTAATACAATTATTAGCCTGTTCGGGCAGAAAGAATCCATGGAGCTGGTGCGGTTGTCGGTTATTTATGTTCATTTGCTGGCCTGCTGCGTTGCCATCGGGCTGGTGTTTGCCAGCGATGCCGAGATGGTCAGGGACTTGTTGAAGGGGCATCAACAGGCCGGGCATGACGGTAGGCATATGGCACGTTTACAGAAGTCTGTAACGAACGCCTTGATGTTCTTGTGGCTCACGGGGGCTGCCGTCATCGGTATCGACTACCTTGAAAAAGGCATGGGTTACTTTGCCAATCCGAAACTTCACGCCAAAGTTATTATTGTCCTGTTGCTGACATTCAATGGCATGTTGTTGCACCGTTATGTCCTGCCGGCGTTACTCAAGGCGGGCTCTTTGCTTGACCTGAATATCGGCGTGCGCATGTTTGCACTGTTCTCCGGCGCGTTGTCCGGTGTGTCCTGGTTATATGCGGCAATGTTGGGTGTCGGTCGGCCGCTGGCCTGGAAGTATTCGCTGACCGAGTTGCTGCTGGCCTATCCAGTCATGATCCTGCTCGGCTTTGCCCTGATGGCCGCACTGACCCAGTGGGCGCGCAAACGCACCATGGCCAAAGCGACGCAAGCACCTGTCTGGCCGCTGGCGGGCATTCCTTGCTGATGGCCTGAGGCACTGCGACGGCGCCACGAACCGCAAACCTGGTTTGCGGCGCCGTTGCAGTGCCTGATGTGATTCAGCACGGCAAGCGTGCAACGCTTCCATGATCCGTTGCAAGACTGCGAACCGGCGCTCGCGGTTACAGGTTTGCCTGCACGCTGCGCCCTTTGGCCAGATAGGCGTTGAACTCATCTTCCGGCACCATGCTGCCCCCCGTTCCCCAGACGAGGTGTGTAGCCTGCTGCAGCTGGGTTGGGGTGAAGCCCTGGCGAGCCAGGTACTCGCCGGCTTGCAGCACCCGTAGCATACCGGGTACGCCGGCCAGGGCAGAGGGTTCCAGTTTGACCTTGTCCTGCTCATGGGCGATGACCATCAAGCGGTACAGCTCTTCGTCGGTCACGGTGTAGTAACCATCGATCAGCCGCTGCATGGCTTTGCCGACAAACCCTGATGGGCGCCCGACCGCCAGGCCGTCTGCGGCGGTGATATTGTCGATGCCGAAGTCCTGCACGCAGGTTTCATCATGCAGGCCGGTATAGACACCCAGCAGCATGCAGGGGGAGTGGGTGGGTTCGGCAAAGATGCAGTGCACCGCATCGCCGAACACCAGCTTCAGCCCGAATGCGACACCGCCCGGACCGCCCCCTACGCCGCACGGCAGGTAGACGAACAAGGGGTGATCTGCGTTCACCTGGATGCCAGCCAGGTCGAATTGCCGCGCCAACCGTTCGGCGGCGACGGCATAGCCGAGAAACAGCTGTGGGGAGTTTTCGTCGTCGACAAAATAACAATTGGGGTCTGAAGCCGCCTGCTGGCGACCCTGCTCGACCGCTACGCTGTAGTCGCACGCATGTTCTACCACGGTCACGCCGTTGGCCCGCAGCCTGTCCTTCTTCCATTGCCGGGCGTCTGACGACATGTGTACGCTCACCTTAAAACCCAGCTTGGCGCTCATGATGCCAATCGACAGCCCCAGGTTGCCGGTCGAACCCACGGCGATCGTGTACTGGCTGAAGAATGCGCGGGCCTGGTCGCTCGCCAGTTTGGTGTAGTCATCCGTTGACGTGATCAATCCGGCCGCCAGGGCCAGGTCTTCGGCATGCTTGAGCACTTCATGGATACCGCCCCGGGCCTTGATCGAACCGGAGATGGGCAGGTCACTGTCCGCCTTGAGCCACAGGCTGCCTGCGTTCTGCAGTGATCCTTCTTCGACAAGCACCCGGCGCAGCTGTGGCAGCGGGATGACAGGCGACTCGATGACCCCGCCGGCAGCGGCTGTTTCGGGGAACACAGTGGCCAGGTAAGGCGCGAACCGCTGCAGCCGCGCGCTGGCCGCTTGCACGTCGGCCGCCGTCAGGCCCACATCGTGCAGGGCTTCTGCAGCCTTGGCGATACCAGGGTTGAACCAGCTGGTCTGCTTCAGGGCAACCAGCTCGGCGATGATCGGGTGGCTTTGTTGCCAGGCTTCCAGGGTTTTTCCGTGAATCATGATTTCACCTGCAGTGCAGTCTGTGGGCCGCCAGCAGCAGTCTCGTGACAGGGGGAAGGCGCAGGATAACCCACGGAGTTTCGAACATTACACATTGGTTTTACTGAGGTGTTGCCTGTACCGGCCTGTTCGCGGGCTCGCCCGCTCCCACAGGCCATCACCGCCTTCAAGGCTTGCACAGTACCTGTGGGCACGGGCCAGACCGCGAAAGTGCCTGTCCAGGCACCAGAGGATCTGTACAGTTCGCTTACTCAGCCATAAGGCGGCGCTGGCAGTTCGGCCAGCAGGGTTTTCAAGCCGTCGCTCCACTGCCTGCGAATCTGCTGGTAATAGGCATCGTCGCTGGTAATGCGCTTGCGCGTCATGCTTTCCAGGCTGTTGTTGCGGTACACCAGCAAGTCCAGCGGCATGCCCACCGACAGGTTGCTGCGGATGGTGGAGTCGAACGAAATCAGGCCGCAGCGCAGCGCTTCATCGAGCGGCGTGCGGTAATCCAGGTTGCGGTCGAGTATTGGTCTGCCGTACTTGCTTTCACCCAGTTGCAGAAACGGGGTGTCCGGTGTGGCCTGGAAGAAATTGCCTTGTGCATACACGTTGTAGATGGCCATGGGGCCGCCGGCTATCTGGCCGCCGACGATGAATGAACTGCTAAGGTCGATATCGGCCGTGAGCTTGCTGCGGTCTCTTTTGACCACCTCGCGCAGGGTGTCGGCGACCAGCACCGTTGCATCGTAGAGCGTGGCAACGTTCAGCAGGTGGGGGCCGTTGCCCTGGGTGCGTTGCTGCAGCAGGTTTACCACCGACTGTGAGGTCGCCAGATTGCCGGCGGTCTGCAGCACGATCAGCCGCTCGCCCGGGGTGCTGAAGACGAACAACTTGGTGAACGTGGAGATCTGGTCGATGCCGGCGTTGGTGCGTGAGTCGCTGATGAAGACAAGCCCGTCCTCCAGGTGCATGGCGACACAGTAAGTCATGCGGTTTCCCTTGTGTTGCGTGTGGAAGGGTCTTGCCGCACTCGCGCGGCAAGACCGGTCTGACGCCAGCCTGTCACTGGCGATGCACGTGGACGCTGGCCTGCATCGATTCGGCGCCGCCGCCGCGGCGTACGCCCCTGACCGGACAGGCATCGAGGTAGTCCAGGCCCACCGCCAGCTTCAGGTGACGCTCTGGCCGGGTCAGGCGGTTGGTAATGTCGAAGCTGTACCAGGCTTCGTCGACCCAGGCTTCGGCCCAGGCGTGGCTGGCCAGGTGTTGTTCGTCCTCGGTGCACAGGTAGCCGGACACATAGCGTGCCGGCACCCCCAGGCTGCGTGCGCAGGCCAGGAAGGCGTGGGTGTGGTCCTGACACACGCCTGCGCCACCGTTGAAGGCTTCGATGGCCGTGGTGCCCACCGACGTGGCCCCAGGGCTGTAGGGCATGTGCTCGGCCAGGCCTTGCATCAGCCCGATCAGTGCTGCCCGGTCGCGGTGACTGCCACATTGCCGGGCGGCGAAAGCAATCAGGTTGTCGTCGGCCTGTGTCAGGTGGCTGCCGCGCAGGAACGGCAGGGGCGACTGGCTCTCGGTTTCGTGTTCGCAATCCGGGTCGATCTCGACCTGGCCGTGTGCGGTAAGCGCCAGGTGGCCATGGGGTTTGTCCAGCGTCAGCACATGCAGGATGTTGCCGTAAGGGTCGATCTGGCCCTTGACCTTGCAGGGCAGGTCCAGTTGCCATTGATTGATACGCTGGCGTTCGCTGCTGCGCGGCGTCAGGCGCAGGAACTGGATACTGTTGCACACGTCGCTGGCGTAGCTATAGGTCGTGTCGTGGCGAATGGACAGTTTCATACAACCTCCAGGTAGGAGTGATGGACGGCCTGGCCCAGTTGGTTGATGCGGCCAATGAAGTCGCTCAGCCAGGGGTGCAACCCGGCATCGAGGATTTCGTCGATTGCGGTGTAGCGCAGGCGCGCATTCAGTTCGGCGGCCATGCGCTGGGCGGCACGCCCGGTACTGCCCGGCAGGCCCGCCAGGATCAGGTCCAGTTCCTCGATGCAGGCATGCAGCGAGCGCGGCACGTCTACCCGCAACAGCAGCAGTTCGGACACCGGCCGGGCACTGGGCGCGGCGCGATAGAGCTCGTTGAAGGCCTCATACGAGGTCAGCGCGCGCAGCAGGGCGCTCCATTGGTAATAACCGCGGGCGGAGTCGTCGCTGACCTCTTCGGAAGCCTCGCCGAACATTTCATAGCGCGAATCGAGCAGGCGCAGGGTGTTGTCCGCCCGCTCCAGGAAGGTCCCCAGGCGAATGAAGCTGTAGGCATCGTTGCGCATGATGGTGCCGGAGGTCGCACCGCGGAACAGGTGCGACCGTTCCTTTACCCAGTCGCAGAACTGGCTGATGCCATAGCGACCCAGGCCGTTGCTGGCAATGTTGCGCATTTCGATCCAGGTGGCGTTGATGTTCTCCCACATGTCGGCGGTGATACGGCCGCGCACCGCATGGGCATTGGTTCTGGCGGCCTGCAGGCAGCAATAGATGCTGCTGGGGTTGGTGGCGTCGAGGGCGAAGAAGTGCAGCATGCGCTCGGTGTCGAGTTCATTGTGCCGACGCAGGTAGTCGTCCAGCATGCCCGAGGCCATCAGCGACATTGCCAGTTCGGCATGGCCGTCGCTGCGCCCGGCCTGGGGCATCAGCGACAGCGAGTAGCTGACCTCGAGCATGCGCGCGAGGTTTTCTGCGCGCTCCAGGTAGCGGGACATCCAGTACAGGTCGGAAGCGGTTCGCGAAAGCATGGCTCAGTCCTCCACCACCCAGGTGTCCTTGGTACCGCCGCCTTGCGACGAGTTGACCACCAGCGAGCCTTCCTTGAGCGCCACGCGCGTCAGGCCACCGGGCACCAGGCGGGTTTCACTGCCCGACAACACGAACGGGCGCAGGTCGATGTGACGCGGTGCGATGCCGCTGTCGACGAAGGTCGGGCAGGTTGACAGGCACAGCGTCGGTTGAGCGATATAGGCGTGCGGGCGGGCTTTGATGCGCGCGCGGAAGTCCTCGATCTGGGCTTTGGTCGAGGCGGGCCCGACCAACATGCCATAGCCGCCGGAACCTTGGGTTTCCTTGACCACCAGTTCGGGCAGGTGGGCCAGTACATGGGACAGGTCCGCCGGCTTGCGGCACTGCCAGGTCGGCACGTTGTTCAGGATCGGTTCTTCGCTCAGGTAAAAGCGGATCATGTCGTCGACAAAGGGGTAGATGGATTTGTCATCGGCCACGCCAGTGCCGACCGCGTTGGCCAGTACCACATTGCCGGCGCGGTAAACCGAGATCAGCCCCGGCACGCCCAGCATCGAGTCAGGGTTGAAGGACAGCGGGTCGAGGTAGTCGTCGTCCAGGCGACGATAGATCACGTCCACCTGGTGGGGGCCGGCCGTGGTGCGCATGTACACATGCTCATCACGTACGAACAGGTCGGCGCCTTCGACCAGCTCGATGCCCATTTCCCGGGCCAGGAAAGCATGCTCGAAATAGGCGCTGTTGAAACGGCCGGGCGTGAGCAGCACCGCGGTAGGGTTGTCCAGTGGACTGGCGCTCTTGAGCGTGTCCAGCAGCAGGTTGGGGTAGTGATCGATGGGCGCGATGCGCTGGGCGGCAAACAGTTCGGGGAACAGGCGCATCATCATCTTGCGGTCTTCGAGCATGTAGCTGACGCCGCTGGGGGTGCGCAGGTTGTCTTCCAGCACGAAGTAGCTGCCGTCGCCGTCACGTACCAGGTCGACACCGGCAATATGCGCATACAGCCCACGGTGAAGGTCCAGGCCCTGCATGGCGATCTGGTAGCCCTCGTTGGCCAGCACTTGCTCTGGCGGGATGATGCCGGCCTTGAGAATGTGCTGGTCGTGGTAGATGTCCTGCAGGAACAGGTTCAGCGCCTGTACCCGTTGAATGCAGCCACGCTCGACTGTGCGCCATTCGCTGGCGCGGATGCTGCGCGGGATGATATCGAAGGGGATCAGGCGCTCGGTATCCTGCTTGTCGCCGTACAAGGTGAAGGTGATGCCAGCGCGGTGAAACAGCAGGTCGGCCTCGCGTCGGCGCTGTTCCAGCAACTCCAGCGGGGTGTTGGCCAGCCAGCGGGCGAACTCCTGGTAATGCGGGCGGCAAGTGCCGTTCGCTTCGTACATTTCATTGAAAAAAGCCCGGGACATACCCACTCCTTGCCGCCGTTGCCGGCAGCTTCATTGCGGTTCATCTGCGTCTTTCAGGGTGCTGCCTTGCTGGGGTAAGTGGGAGCTGTGTCTCGCGTTAACCTCGGTTTCGGTAGATTGCCTGTGCGTTGAGTACAACCAGTCTGTGCAATAAAAGTGCCGAATACGCCAGGCGGTTCTGGCGATGCAGGAAATGTGAGGGGCGCACCCGATGTGTGCTGCCTGGCCGCAAGGGCCGGCGCATCAAAAAAGGGCGCTTTTGATCCGGGCGCGGGTTTTGAACCGAAATGGGGCGCAGGCCGGTGCCCGGCGGGACAAAAAGGAAATAGTCCGGGTGCATGACTTGGGGGGAAGGGGGCATGCATCGAGTGCCGCGCGGGCGGCACCCGATTGAACACACGCTGAATATCGCGAGGCGAGCGCCTTCAGGCCCTCAGAGGCAGGCGTAGACCACCAGCTCCACCAGCATTTCTTCCCGGGCGAGGCCCGCCACCACGACGGCAGCGCGGTTGGGGTAGGGTGCCTGGAAATACTCAGCGTACACGGCATTTACAGTTGCCAGATAGCGGCGGTCAGTCACGTAGATCAGTACCTGGGTCACGGCATCCAGCGAGCTGTCAGCGGCTTCCAGGGTGTGGCGCAGGTTGTCCAGTGTCTGGCGGGCCTGTGCCTCGATGCCGCCGGCAACCACCTGGCCCTGCGTATCGATTGGGATCTGGGCCGTGTACAACGTACCGTTGCCGACGACCGCCCATTCCAGTGGCGCCCTGGAGGCGAACAGCTCGGTCTTTATTGCATGCTTCATGGGTTGTTTCCTCAGTGGCAAGGGTGTTCAGTCGGCGTCGCTGCCGCCGCCTGCACCGTGGCGGCGTGAGGCATCGGTGCTCTCGACAAGGATGTGTTCGGCCAGCTGCCTGAGCCTTTGCCAGGTATGTTCGTTGACGGTAAAACCTTGCTGCAGTGAGCGTTGCGGGTCGGTTATCGCCTGGGCGGTCTGGCCTGCTCGGGTGAACAGCACCGTTACGTCTTGCGCGGCCGCTTCAATGCCCCGGGGCCGGGCTTCACTGCTCAGTTCCGGGCGCGGCATGCCGGCGGTAAAATCGGCCAGGTGGTATTGGCGGGCGTCCTCCCAGCGGGCTTGCACGTGCAGCCCCTGCACAGCTGCCCGGCTCAGGTAGCCCAGCAACAGCAAACGGTTGTGGCAGTGGCGGATGCGCAGTTCGGCCTGACCACAGCGCATGGCCTTGGCGGCCGCCAGTTCCACCACCGTCGCGGCGCAGCGCAATACGCTCTGGCCCTTGGCGTCGATCACCAGCAGGGCGTTATCCTCATGGCACAAGGCGTATGGCCGTGCAGCTTCGGCTTGCAGATAAAGCAACGCCTTTTCCAGTACACCGACGCCATCGAGCCCCTGCAGTTGCAACCAGCCCACGAGTTCGGCGGCATCCTCGCAGTCGCCCGGGGCGAAGCCCATGCCTTCGAATGCCTTGCGGCACATCACCTGTAATTCGTTAAGCGATACGCGCATGGTCAAAGCTCCCTTTGCGGCATGACTGCGAAATTCCAGTCGTCTGCGAACGGCTGACCGATGTCGCTGACCAGCGGCGCGCCCTGGAACAGCGTGATACGCACCCAGCGGCTTGACTTGGGGTCGAATTTCCCCGCGCCGAAAAATGCCAGTTTGCAGCGCAGCAGGTGAATCGGCAGCATGTCCCGGGCCAGCAGATTGGCACGGATTTCACCGAAGTTTGTTTTTGCCATGCCCTGCAGGCGGCGTACCGCGCCCTTGAACCTCGGTTGGGCGATCAGGAAGTGAGCGGTCAGCGCCTGAGGCTGCCGTTGCAGGTGCTCCAGCAGCGCGCCATGGCACTGCTGGATATTGCGGGCAATACCCAGCTGCATTTCTTTTTCGGCCCCTGGCTCCTCTGCGCGAATGCCCAGGCGCGGCTCTTCTTTTTCAGCTGAGCGGTACCAGAAGAAGTGCTCCGCATCGGCAGCACTGAAGTCGTAGCGCAACGCCCAGCCATACTGCTGCTCGATGAGCTGGCGCAGTTGCCCAAGGGGCATCTGGGCGTCCAGCTGCCAGCTTTCGTTGACCCCCATGTGCTCGGCCAGGGGCGTGACCTGCTCGGGGTACAGCTCCAGCAGCAGGCTGACCAGAAGCTCCTGGCAGCCCACCCCCGTGTGTAATTGCGCCCAGGCCAGCAGGTGCGGCCAAAGGCCCGCGCCGTCGGCTTGCGTGCCAAGCCAGGTGGCCAGTAAAGCAAGCTCGGCCAAGGTTTGCAGGTTCTGCTCATGCTGGCGCTGGTCTTCGGTCCGGGACTGGCTCAGGTGCAACTGGGCGCGCGCCAGCAATTGCTGCAGGCGTGCCAATTGGTCGGGCTCCGCCGACTGCGCCAGCACCAGGGCCAGGGCCGTTTCCCGCGTACTGATCCAGTGCTCCACCAGTTGAGGGTGGTTGATCAGAAAAGGGGCCATTCCCAGCCCGGTCGCGTTGCCGACCCCCAGGTAGCGTTGTAGCGCCGGGGCCAGTTGCACTGCCCGCTGCGGGGCGAGTGCCCGGGCCATGTGGTTGATCTGCTCGATGCTGAAGTGTCGCAGCAGGTAGACGGTGAACATCTGCGCGCTGAACGGCTGGTTGAAGTCCGGGTTATCTTGCAGGCAACCAAAATCGGCGATGCCGAACTTGCCGTTACCGTAAACCGCTGTGGTGCGATACAGGTAGCCGACTTCAGCCAGTTGTTGTGGATCGGGCTGGCGTCCTTCTGCCAGCGCCGCCAGAAACCGGTCGAAATTGCGCAAGCTACGGTTGGCCCGCGACAACACCAGCACGCGTGCATCGAAGCGACCGGCTTCCTGCAGCGGCACGTTGCGTTGCAGGTCGGCCAGTTGTGCCGAGTCGACATCGCCGGCCACCAGCACGAAGCTGACGTCCCACTGGTCGGCGATGACTCGATCGCTGCGCTTTTCGGGCGGCAGGTAGGCCGAGAAGATCACGCAGTGGTAATGGCCGTTTGGCGTTTCGATGCGGTAGATCGCAGTGCCGAAGCCTTGGCCATCGAGGTCGAAACAGCTGCGCCGGATTTGCCAGCGCTGCTGCATCATCCGCCGCATGCTGCTGCGCACGAAGCTTAGCGGGCTCTGGAAGTGGCTACCCAGCCGGGCCAGGTCCATGACTTGGCTGGCAGGGCGCAACGCGGGTATTGCAGGCACGCTGTTGGGCATTGTTGTTGTACCTGGATGGATCATGTTCAGACGCCTTGTTCACGGGCCATGTGTCGAGCGATGCGCACGGCATCCCACAGCGCTGGCAGGATCACCAGCGACACCGGCACCGCGGTGATGACAATGAAGGATTGCAGGGCCGTCACCCCGCCTGCGCCAATGGTGATCAGTACCACCGCCGCCAGGCCCATGCCGATTGCCCAGAAACCGCGCAACCACTTCTTCGGTTTATCGTTGCTGGACATCGCCAGCGCCACGGTGAAGGCCATAGCGTCGCCATTGGTGGCCACCGAGATGAAACTCAAGAACAGGAACAGCGCGCTGACAAGGCCACCCAGTGGCAGGTTCTGCGTCACTCCCAGCAACAGGTCTTCAGGCTTGGCGCCATGGGCGGTGACGATGCCTGGTGTTTGCAGCTCCAGGCCGATCCCGGTACCGCCCACCACAGTGAACCAGAACATGGTCACCAGCGGTGCGATGATCGACAGCGTCATGATGATCTCGCGGATGGTGCGGCCCCGCGAGATCCGCGCGACATACAGGGCCACCATGGGCGCGTAGCCGATGAACCAGCCCCAGTAGAACACCGTCCACCAGTCCAGCCATTTGGGGTCGGCGCGGAACATCGTCAGGGGGATGAAGTGCTCCACGTGCAGGGCAAAGGCCGCCGGGAAACCGCCGAGGATGAACAGCGTCGGTCCGAATACCACCATGAACAGGGCCAGGCCGATCATCAACCAGACGTTGATCTCGCTGACAAAGCGGATGCCTTTGAGGCCCACCAGGCACGAGACGGTGTACATCGCGGTCACCAGGACAATGGTCAGCGACTGGGTGACGATAGTGTTGGGCAGCCCCCACACAGCGTGCATGGCGCTGCTGATCTGCAGGCCAAGGAAACCGATCGGACCGATGGTGCCGGCCACTACCGCGATGATTGAGGCAGCGTCGGCCAAGGTGCCGATCGGGCCCTTGAGCGCTCGCTGGCCGAACAGGGGGTAAAGCAGGGTGCGCGGCGCCAGCGGAAGGCCTTTATCGTAATGCAGGTGCATCAGCACGATCGCCAGCAGGCTGCCCAGCACGGCCCAGGCCAGGAAGCCCCAGTGCACGAACGATTGCGCCAGTGCCGCGGTGGCCGCCGCTTCGCTGTGCGGTTGCAGGCCGGCGAAGAAGGGCGGCGGGCTGGCAAAGTGCATCAAGGGTTCGGCAGCGGCCCAGAAGGCGCCACCACCTGCCAGCAGGGCGCACATGATCACGGCGATCCAGTTGAAGGTGCTGACGTCCGGGCGCTGGGTGACCCCGCCCAGGCGTACACGCCCGCATCTGGAAAACCCGATGAACAGGCTGACGGCGAAGGTTGCCAGCATCAGCACTTGCCAATAGAGGCCAAAGGCCTTTGTCGACCAGGCGAACAGGGTATTGACCAGCGCCGACACGGTGTCGATGTCGATCAGCGCCGCCAGCAGGAAGGCGCCGAGGAATCCGCCGCTGATCAGGAACAACGGCCAGTCGATATCGCGTGCCATAGGCAGGCCCATGGCCTGGCCGTCGGCCTGCAAGGTGGTTGGGTTTTTCATGAAACCTCCGGAACCTGCGATTCTTTTTATTGTTGATGCTGTCCGTGCAAGGGGTTCAGGCCTGTGCCGTGGTGGCGGTCTCCAGCAAGCGCAACCAGTTCAGCCCCATGATGTTGCCCACGTCGTGCTCGGCAAAGCCGCGGGCGCGCAGGCCCTGGGCAATGTTGCGGAAGTCGCGGCTGTCGCGGAACCACTGCAAGGGCGCCGGCCAGTTGGCGTTGTCCCTGGAGCCTTCGCCGTAGTCCTTGTCCTTGCTCCAGCGGCCGTTGCGCATCCATTCCAGCACCGACAAGGGTTGCGCCTGGCACAGGTCGGTGCCGATGCCGATGTGCTGCACACCCATCAGGTCGGCGGTGCGCGCGACCATGTCGCAGAAACTTTCCAGGCTACAGTCCGAGGCACCCTTGAGGTGGAACGGGTAGGTGCTGAACCCCAGTAGCCCGCCGGACTCTGCAATCCCGCGTAGCACCGCATCGGATTTGTTGCGCTTGGCGGCGTGGAAGCTGGCAGGGTTGGCGTGGGAGATGATCACCGGTCGGCTCGACAGTTCGATGGCCTCAAGCGTGCTTCGCTCGGCGCTGTGAGACATGTCGATGAGCATGCCGACGCGGTTCATTTCGGCGATCACCTGGCGGCCGAAGCGGCTGATGCCGTTGTCCTCGCGCTCATAGCAACCGCTGGCCAGCAGGCTTTGGTTGTTGTAGGTCAGCTGCATGACGAACACCCCGAGCTGGCGGAAAACCTCCACCAGGGCAATGTCGTCCTCGATCGGCGAGCAGTTCTGGAAGCCGAAGAAGATACCCACCCGGCCCTCCTCGTGGGCCAGGCGGATGTCGCTGGCCGTGCGCACCGGGCGGATCAGCTCGGGCCATGTCTCGAAGCGGCGGTTCCACTCGCCCAGGCGTGACAGGGTTTCGCGGGCGTTTTCGTGGTAGGCGATGGTGGCGTGCACCGCGCTCAGGCCACCGGCCTGCATCTGCTGGAATATTTCCTGGCTCCAGTTGGAGTACTGCAGGCCGTCGATCATCAAAAGGTCGTGCATGGCATGTATTCCTTCAGGGCCGCAGGTAGGTGGTCTTGACCACGGTGTAGAAGTCGCGAGCGTATTGCCCCTGTTCCCGGGGGCCGAAACTCGAGGCTTTGCGGCCCCCGAATGGCACGTGGTAGTCGGTCCCGGCGGTGGGCAGATTGACCATCACGCAGCCGGTCTGGGCGCGGCGCTTGAAGTGGCTGGCGTGGCGCAGCGACTGGGTGATGATCCCGGCTGTGAGGCCGTACTCGGTATCATTGAGCGTGGCCAGCGCCTCTTCAAAATCGCGCACGCGGATCACGCAGGCGATGGGGCCGAACACTTCCTCGCGGTTGATGCGCATGTCGTTGCGGCTGTTGATGAACAAGGCCGGGCGCATGTAGTAGCCATCGCAGGCCAATTGCAGGCGCTCGCCGCCTTCTATCAGGGTGGCGCCTTCGGCCTGGGCCAGTTGCAGGTAGGCCAGGTTCTGTTCCAGCTGACGCGCGTCAGCGACCGGGCCGATCTGGACGCCAGCCTCCAGTGCATGGCCGACCTTGAGCTGGCGCATGCGCAGGCGCAGTGCCTCGACGAAGCGGTCGTGGATGCCGTCGCAGACGATCAGCCGTGATGACGCAGTGCATTTCTGCCCAGTGCCAAAGAAGGCCCCGTTGAGCGCGCATTCCACGGCCAGTTCGAGGTCGGCGTCGTCCATGACCACCAAGGCATTTTTGCTACCCATTTCCAGCTGGCAGCGCACCAGGTTACCGGCGGTGGCCACCGCTACGCGTCGGCCCGTCTGCAGAGAACCGGTGAACGTCAGGGCATCGATCTCGGCGGACTCGATCAGGGCCTCGCCGACGTCGGCACCGCTGCCCATCACCAGGTTGAAGGTGCCGCTGGGCAGGCCCTGACGGCTGATGATCTCAGTGAGCGCCCAGGCACTGGCCGGCACCAGGTTGGCCGGCTTGAACACCACGGCGTTGCCGAAGGCCAAGGCCGGGGCGATTTTCCAGGCGGCGGTGGCCATGGGGAAGTTCCATGGGGTAATGATGCCCACCACACCCACCGGTTCGCGATGCACTTCGATGTCCACCCCTGGGCGCACCGAGGCGGCAGTCTCGCCCATCTGGCGCAGCACTTCGGCGGCGTAGTAATGGAAGAACTGGCCACTGCGGTTGACCTCGCCGATGCCTTCGGCCAAGGGTTTGCCTTCTTCTCGCGACAGCAGTTCGCCGAGTTCTTCCTTGCGGGCGATCAGCTCGTCGCCGATGGCCATCAGCACTTGCTGGCGGCTTTCCAGTCCACTGGCGGCCCACAGGGGTTGAGCGGCGCGGGCGGCCTGAATGGCCTGGCGGGCCTGTTCGGCGCTGGCCTGATGGTACTGGCCGATCAGGTCGCCAGTGTCCGAGGGGCTGTAGTTGCCCAAAGTGGCGTGGCCTTCACACCACTGGCCATCGATGTAGTTGTTGTAGGTCTTGTGTGACATGGATGAACGCCTCCGTTTGCATGGCATTCATCATGCGAGCAATATGCAGCAAATAAAAATTAATAAAAAAAATGCTTTGATAAGGAATGCTAACCATGTTGCCCGAGCTGAAAATCGCGCAGTTGCGTTACTTCGTACTGGTCGCCGAACAAAAGAGTTTCCACGCGGCCGCCCGCCAAGCCTTTCGCACCCAGCCTGCGATATCCCTGGCCCTGCGTGAACTGGAGCAGAAGCTGGGGCAGGCACTGGTCGAAAAGGGCGGTGGCCGGGTAGAGCTGACGCCATATGGCGAGCATTGCCTCCCGTTGTTTCGGGGCTTGATTGAGCACCATGACCGTATTGCCCGTGAAGCCATGCTGTTTGCCCGGCATGAAATCGGCCAGGTCAGCATCGCCACCGTGCCTTCTGTGGCCAGCCGAATGCTGCCAGGGCCGCTGGCCCGCTTTGTGGCCGCGCACCCCAATGTTCAGGTCAGCATTCAGGACGGCACGGCCGAACGTGTGCAGCAGTTGCTCGCTCAAGGGCAAGTGGATTTCGGCATCAGCAGCCTGTGGGTGGACGATGACCAGCTCGAATTCGCCCCCATCGTGAATGATCAGGTTGGCGTGGTGTGCCGCAGCGACCACCCGCTGGCGCAGGCGGGGGGGCAGCTGCATTGGGCGCAGTTGCTGGGCGTGCCGATGATCCGCAACGGTACCTCGCAATTACTGGCGGGTACCGAGGCCGAGGGTTTGCTGGCCGATAGCCGGCTGTTCATTTCCAACATGATTTCGTTGATCGCCATGCTGGAGGAGGGGGTAGGGATCAGTACCTTGCCGTACCTCGCTTTTCCGCAGGAGAACGAAAAACTGGCGTTCGTACCCCTTGTGGAGCCCAAGGTAGAACGGCACATCGGCATGCTCACCCGCAAAGGGCGCAGCTTGTCACCTGTGGCGGGGGCACTGATGGCGTTTCTGCAAGTGCAGTTGGCGAAGGCTGGCTGATTCGTTGGCGGTAGGGGCATGGCGCGCCATGGCCGGCACTGAGGTTCGCAAACGCGCGCCGGCTTTCATATAACCGGGCCTGAAGGCACGCTGACACCTGCCAGCGTGGTGAACGAAATATCCTTGGCCGTCAGCAGAAAATCACGCACGTACGGCACCTCCAGCATGTCACTGCGCAGTGCCGCATAGAGGTTTGCCTGCAGGCCGTGTTCGCCAAGGCGCTTGGCGGTTACATAGCCGCGCGAACTGTATTCGTGCACGGCCCAGTTGGGCAGGCAGCAGACGCCGCGCCCGGACGCAACCAGTTGCATCATCATCACGGTCAGTTCTGAAGTGCGTACTTGTGCGGGCTCGACGTCGGCGGGGTCGAGGAAGCGGGTGAAGATGTCCAGGCGGGAGCGTTCGATCGGGTAGGTGATCAGTGTCTGGGTGGCGATATCGGCGGGCTCCAGGTACGGCTTGTGGCGCAGGGCGTGGTGGTTGTCGATGGCCAGCAGCGCCTCGTAGCTGAACAGAGGCACGTAGCTGATACCCGGCAATGTCACCGGGTCGGAGGTGACCACCAGGTCCAGGTCGCCGCGCTCCAGGGCTGGCAGTGGCGCGAAGGAAAAACCGGAGGCGAGGTCCAGTTCCACCTCAGGCCAGGCGCCGCGGAACTCATCCACTGAAGGCATCAGCCACTGGTAGCAGCTGTGGCACTCGATGGCGATGTGCAACCGTCCGGCGCAGCCCCCGGCCAGCTTGCCCAGGTCCCGTTCGGTATTGCGGATCTGAGGCAGCACCTGATCGGCCAGCTGCAGCAGCTTCAGCCCGGCGCTGGTGAAGCGCACCGGCCTGGATTTGCGCACGAACAGTGGCATGCCGATGCGCTCTTCCATATCGCGGAACTGGTGCGACAGGGCTGATTGTGTCAGGTGCAGGCGCTCGGCGGCCTCGTGCAGGCTGTCGGTTTCACGCAGCGCGTGGAGGGTTCGCAGGTGGCGTAAATCGATCATGAGTAAAATGGCGGATCAACGCAGTAATGGCGGGTTTTCTTCACTGCTGCGTGATCCTGACAATTCCTTTGCTGGGTTTTCCGTGAGTGGGGTGAGGCTCAAGCCGCGTGAGGCGCGGCGAGGTTGCAGTACTGCCCCTTGAAATACAGCAGCGGCTGCGTGGCAGCAGTGGCCTGCAGGTTCAACGCTTTGACTTCGCCAATCACGATCAGGTGGTCCCCGGCGGCATGTTCGGCGTGAATTTCGCAATCAAGCCAATGCAGGCTGCCGGCAATGATCGGGTTGCCCAACGGCGATGCTTGCCATTCGACGCCCTGCCACTTGTTGGCGCCGCGCCGGGCAAACTGGTTGGAAATGCCGACCTGCTCACCTGACAGGATGTTGACCGTGAAGCGCCCAGCCTGGCGAATTTTCGGGTAGCTGGCCGAACGGGACATCACACTGAATGACACCAGCGGCGGGCTCATCGATACGCTGTAGAACGACTGGCAGGTGAAGCCGATCGGCTCACCTTCGTGGTGCGATGTAATCACCGTGATGCCGGAGGCGTAGTGCCCGAGTGCCTGGCGAAAAGTCGACGGCTCGATCGCCGTACCGGAAAGCAACATGGTAGGTCCTGTGGCTGCATTCATTTCAGCGTGCGTTAGCGAGTTCCTGACGGACGATGGCTGCGCCTGCACTCAAGGCCTTGAGCTTGCCGCTGGCTACCTGGCGGGGCAGGGGCGCCATGCCGCAGTTGGTGCAAGGGTAGAGCTTGTCGGCATCGACGAATTGCAGTGCCTTGCGCAGGGTGGCGGCGACCTGTTCGGGTGTTTCAATGGCATGGGTGGCCACATCGATGGCGCCGACCATGACTTTCTTGCCGCGAATCAGCTCGAGCAGGTCCATCGGAACATGCGAGTTATGGCATTCCAGCGAAATGATATCGATGCTGGACTGCTGCAGTTTGGGGAAGGCCTGTTCGTATTGCCGCCATTCTGAACCGAGGGTCTTTTTCCAGTCGGTGTTGGCTTTGATGCCATAGCCATAGCATATATGGACGGCCGTTTCGCACTTGAGGCCCTCGATGGCCCTTTCCAGGGTAGCCACGCCCCAGTCATTCACATCGTCAAAGAGAACATTGAATGCCGGTTCGTCGAACTGAATGATGTCCACGCCCGCGGCTTCCAGTTCTCTGGCTTCCTGGTTGAGAATCTTGGCGAACTCCCAGGCCAGTTTCTCGCGGCTTTTGTAGTGGTTGTCATACAGTGTGTCGATCATGGTCATGGGGCCGGGCAGCGCCCACTTTATCGGCTGTGTGGTGTGCTGGCGCAAGAACTTGGCATCTTCGACAAACACCGGCTTTTGTCGAGCGACAGCACCCATAACCGTTGGTACGCTTGCCTCGTAGCGATCACGGATTCTGACGGTTTTCCGTTGCTCGAAATCAACGCCGCTGAGGTGCTCGATAAATGTGGTGACAAAGTGCTGGCGGGTTTGTTCACCGTCACTGACGATGTCGATACCGGCGTGTTGTTGTTCTTGCAAGGCCAGGCGCAAGGCATCCTGTTTGCCTTCGATCAGTTGCGCGTCTTGCAACTTCCACGGGGACCAGAGTGTTTCGGGTTGAGCAAGCCAGGCGGGTTTAGGCAGGCTGCCGGCCGTGGAGGTGGGTAGCAATGTGTTCATGAACAGTGACCTTGTGCTTTGAATGTTCAACGTGCGTATTGAGCGGACCATCGCGCCAGCGTGGCCTGGTAGGGTTTGACAAATTGCTCCTCGGCAAATTTGCCCTGCTCGATCGCCAGGCGGCTGCGCTCTTCCCGGTCGTAGACAATGCGCGTGAGCGAGTAATCCTGGTTTTGCAGGCTGGGCTGGTAGGCCTTGCCTGCGGGAGAATTGGCGTTGTAGATCTCGGGTCGGTAGATTTTCTGAAAGGTGTCCATGGTGCTGATGGTGCTGATCAGTTCAAGGTCGGTGTAGTCAGCCAGCAAGTCGCCGGCAAAATAAAACGCCAACGGGGCGACGCTGTTCGGCGGCATGAAATAGCGCACCTTCAAGCCCATTTTCTTGAAGTATTCATCCGTCAGGGAGTATTCATCCTGCTGGTACTCAACCCCTAGCACAGGGTGCTGATTTTCGGTGCGCAGGTAAGTCCTGCTGCTCGATACGCTCAGGCAGATAACCGGTGGTTTGCTGAAATGCTCCCGGTAGGTTTGCGAGTTGACGAAGCATTTGAACAGGTTGCCATGCAGCTCGCCGAAATGATCGGGTGTGCTGAAGGTCGACCGATGCTTGTTATGCTCCAGTAACAGCACACTGAAGTCGTAATCGCGCACGTACGAAGAGAAGTTGTTGCCTACCATGCCTTCGAGGCGCGTATTGTTTTGGCGGTCGACAATATGGGTTTTCAATATTTCGATCAGCGGCAGTGCATGGCCGTGCTGCGCATTTTCAATATTCATTTCCACCGATATGATGTCCAGCTCTACGCGGTAGCGATCATGTTCGGGGTTGTCCCAGTGCGCCAGCGCATTGAAACGGTTATTGATCATCGTCAAGGTATTGCGCAGGTTTTGCTGGCGGTTTGCACCCCGGGCCAAATTGGCGAAGTTGGTCGTGATGCGGGTGTTTTCGGCGGGGTGATAATGTTCGTCGAACGCAATGCGCTTGACGGTGAATGTTGGCGCTTTATTCATGGTGACGGCTTCCAGATGCCTGAGTGTGAGCAACTCAGTGCTGGTCAGTTGCGTAGGCTGAGTCGTTCACACCGTAATCTTGATGTGTTTGATTGAGGCGTATCCTAGGCGGGGCGCTGCATGAATGATATTGAAGTTATTTCACAGGTTTTTTAGCCCTGTTCATGATGCGTTGCCTGGACGACTGCGGCATCATGGCTGCCTGGCCTTCACCCCACCCAGGAGACAGCGATGATCAAAACCGGCGATCAACTGCCCGACGTTACCCTTTATCAATACAACAGCGACGCAGGCGCCTGCGCGATCGGCCCAATGGCCTTTTCCATTCGCGAGCGTTGCAAGCACAAGAAGGTGCTGATATTCGCGTTGCCGGGCGCGTTCACGCCGACGTGCTCTGAACGTCATGTTCCCGGTTATGTCGCGGCGGCCCCTGCGTTATTCGCGGCTGGCATTGACGAAATCCTGTGCGTCTCGGTGAACGATGCCTTTGTCATGAACGCCTGGGGCAACAGCATGCAGGTCGGGGATGCGGTCAAGATGATCGGCGATGGCAATGGCGAATTCAGCGAGGCGCTGGGCCTGACCCAGGACCTTTCGGCACGCGGTTTGGGGCGGCGCTCGCAGCGGTATGCAATGTTGGTCGATGACCAGGTAGTCCAGTACATCGCGGTTGAAAGCCCCGGCAAGTTCGAGGTCAGTGATGCGGCCAGCCTGCTGGCTGTGTTGCGCTAGCCATACCTTTCAGGCCTTGCCGACAACGGCTGTCAGGGCTGCCAGAACACTTTTCGAACCGGCCGCTAACAACAAGGTATAAACGGTTGAAACTTCACCAACTCAGGGCGCTGGTCGCCATTCATAACGCAGGCAGCATCCTCGAAGCCTCCAAGCTCATGCACATTACTCAGCCCGCGCTGAGCCGTTCGATCAAGGAGCTGGAGCGGGAGGTGGGGTTTACCCTGTTGCAGCGGTCGCACAAAGGCATGGCCCTTACCGAGGAAGGCAAGCGTGTCATCCGCCATGCCAACCTCGTGGTAGAGAGCATACGCCGCCTGCAGATCGAAGCGGCGAGCATTCAGGATGCGGCGCTGGGCGCCGTGTCGATCGGGGTTACGTCGTTGACGGCGATGCTCGATGGCGTCGATGAAAGTATCCTGGCCTTTCGGCGCAAGTACCCGCGGGTGAAGATCACCATCACCGACCTGCGTCCCAGCCAGATCCTGCAGCGCTTGCGCGATGGCAGCCTGGACTTTGCCATTACTTCGCAGCAACCGCTGAGTCGGCTGAGCCTGGACTGGGAGGCGCTGGGCAGTATCAAGGGCAGGGTGATTTGCCACGCCTCGAATCGGCAGAAGTTCAGCCAGTCACTGCGCACCTTGCAATACGCCCCCTGGATCAGCCTGGACGAGTTGTCGGACCAGGCTTCGCAGTTTCACCAACTGTTCGAAGCCAATGGCCTTCGGGTGCCACAGAACACCGTTGAATGCACTTCAGTGATGATGGCGCTAAAGCTGTTGAAGAACACGGAATCGTTGATGACCATCAGCGAGCTGGCGGTGGACCAAGGGTCTACCTACGGTATCGATTGCGAGTTCGTCGCCATGGCGGTGCAGGAGTTGATTCCGGATTACCCCATCAACCTGGTCTGCATTGACCGCCACAGCCTCACGGCGCCTGCCCAGGAGCTGTTCCACAGCTTGCGCGGGCAGGTGCTCAAGCAGACCCGCCCCGTGGGGTCAGAAGTGGTAGTACATGCCTAGCGAGACGTTGCTTGGGTTATCGCCCGTCTGGTCCACCGGGGTCCCGGCGTAGGTGACCGACGAGGCGCGCTGGTTGGCGATCATGCCGAGGCGTCCATAGAGGGCCCAGCGGGGGTTGATGAAATGGTCATAGCCGATCATCACACCCCACGCGTCCTTGTCACGGGCGCTGACCTGGCGTTGCATCACCGCCAGGCGCAGCACGTCCAGTTCGCCCACTGGCGCCATCATGCCGAAAGTGTACAGCGTGGTGCTGGGCGTGCCGGCCTGGTCCACATCCTGACGCTGCCAGGTGAGGCTGGTGGCCAGCGGGCCGAAATCGTAGAACGCCGACAGGCTCTTGAAATCGTTGGCGGTCTGGCGTGAAACGCCGCCGTCGTCCCATGGGTCGCTGTAGTAACGGTTGTAGGAGGTCAGCAATATCACCCGGCTGTTGCGGTACTGCAGCCGGGCGCCACCGCCACGCACGGTGCGCCCAGCGCTGGCGGCATCGTCGAAGCCGAAGCTCAGCGCGGTACCGAGGCTGAAGCCGCTGAAGGTCGGGCTGGTGTAGGCCAGGGTGTGCTTGGGGCGCAGGTCAAGGTAAAAGGCGCCCTTGCCGGCGGCAGGCAGGGCCAGGTAGGTGTAGGGCGAGCCATAGGTGGCCAGGAACGGGTCGGCGTAGGTGGGCGTGGCCATGCCGTAGGTCTTGCCGAACTCGAGCTTGCCCAGGGTGCGCGAGCGCAGGGCGACTGTCGCCAGGCGCAGGGTACCGACGGTGTCCCAGGTGCCCTCCAGGGCCTCGCCATTGAGGTTGAAACCCTCCTCGACGTCAAGCTCCACGACGGTATCGGGGTCAAGCGCCTTGCGTGCGTACAGCCCGAGCTTGTTGGTCCAGGCGCCGCCACCGGCCAGCCTGAAACCCGAGTGGTGCTGTGAGTCGTGATAGCTGGCGAATGCATCCACGGTGCCGTACACCTTGAGCGTGTCATCGAAGCCGTAATCCAGCCCGTAATAACCAAAACCCGGCGCAATCCGCGCGAGCGTCGGAAAACCCTCTGCCTGTGCCTGCGCAGCAAGGCAAGCCCCTTGGATCATCAACAGCAACGATGTAATGCGAGTGTTCATTCACGACTCCAGGCCAGCACGGTGATGGGGTGGCTTTAGCGTCGGTGAACAGAACGTTGCAGCGTGATTGCTTATTCGGTCAGGTCATGCCGTTTGGTTAATCAGGGGCTGGCGCGGCGTGTGGATTGGCGAGCGCATCCGCGTTAGACAGGCTTGGTACCCGCGTCAACGCTGCGCTACGGCTGCTGATCTGTGGGCGTTATTGGGGCCGCGCGCGGAGCGAGGGCGGACTGTGCGCCAGCGCAGGGCAATTTGGCCAACGATCGCGCCGGCTAATTAATCATTGGTTATCCCTATGCCGAAACTGCAAGTGTATTGGGTGCCCGATTGGCTGATATTCGCTGCACGCCGCGATTTGCCAACGGAGACAACAATGATCAGACCGCTACCCACATCGCCGAGCCTGCAAAAAGGTGCGCATTCAGCCGCGCAGGTATCGTCCTCCCGTAAAACCTTGGTCGCCTGCTCGTTGGGCAATGCGCTGGAAATGTACGACTTCACGATCTACAGCTTCTTCGCTGTACTGATCGGCAAGCACTTCTTCCCCTCTGACTCGGCCATGGCCTCGTTGTTGATGTCGCTGGCCACCTTTGGCGTCGGTTTCCTGATGCGCCCGGTCGGGGCGATGGTCATCGGCCGCTATGCTGACCGGCATGGACGCAAGGCCGCTTTGAGCCTGACCATCGGGCTGATGACCCTGGGCACCGCAATGATTGCCTTTGCGCCCACGTATTCACAGATCGGGATTTTCGCCACTTTGCTGCTGGTGACCGGCCGGCTTATCCAGGGCATGTCGGCAGGCGGGGAGGTCGGTACCGCGTCGGTGTTCCTGATGGAATCCAGTGCAGTCGGCAATCGCTGCCAGAGCGTCAGCTGGCAGGCCGCCAGCCAAGGCTATGCCGCCTTGGTGGGGGCCGGCTTTGGCCTGGCCCTCAGCCAGTTGCTCGACCCTTCCGCGCTGGAAAGCTGGGGATGGCGCATACCGTTCATTTTTGGCCTGCTGATCGGGCCGGTCGGTTGGTACATACGCACGCGGTTGCCGGAGACCCATGAGGCCGCACCGGCGCAGAAGGCAGAGCAGGGGCTGGATGCCGAACTGCTCAAACGCATCGCCCAAGGCATCGGCCTGATGGCCAGCTCGACCATTGGCATGTACCTGTTCGTGTTCTACATGCCGACCTACCTGACCACCGCCTTGCATTATCCACCCGGCAGCGCGATGGCGATTGCCTGCATCAGTAGCGGTTGCATGGCCGTCATCTGCCCGTTGGCCGGCAAATTCGCCGACAAGTATCAGCTCAGAAAACGCCTGCTGGTGTGGACGGTCGCCGCGCCGGTGGTGTTGACCCTGCCCGTGTTCTATCTGCTTGGGCACGTGCAGCACATGGGCCTGGCCATGATGGGCGTGGCGATCCTGATCTTGCCGACCTGTATCGGTGCCGGTGCGTTCTTCGCGCTGATCATGGAGGGCTTTCCGAAGGCCAGGCGCTCGTTCGGTACCTCGGTCAGTTACAGCCTGGGGGTGACCCTGTTCGGTGGTTTCTCGCCATTGGTGGCCACCTGGCTGATTGCAGCGCTGGGCACGCCGTTGGCGCCAGCTTACTTCCTGCTGGCCGGCGGCATCGTCAGCCTGGCCTGCCTCAGGTACTTCCCCGAAAACAAAGGATGCGAGTGATATGGGTATTTTGCAGAGCAATCAAACACCGAGCTCAGCTGCCGAGCTGGATGAGTTCGTCATGCTGCGCCGGCAGATCCACGCTGCGCCGGAAATTGGCGGCGACACCCCCGATACCGCGGCCCTGGTAGCCGACAAGCTGCAAGCGTTGGGCTATGAAGTGCATCGCAATGTGGGCGGGCATGGTGTGGTCGGCGTGCTGAAAGTGGGGGACAGCCCGCGCAGCATCGGTTTGCGTGCAGACATGGACGCACTGCCCATGGGCGAAAAAAATGCGTTTGCGCATGCCAGCAAGATCCCCGGCCGCATGCATGCCTGTGGCCATGACGGGCATACCGCGATCCTGCTGGCAGCCGCTGCGCAACTGGCGGCTTCACGCCAGTTCAACGGGACGTTGAACATGATATTCCAGCCCGACGAGGAAGGCCTGGCGGGGGCCAAGGCGATGATCGACGACGGCCTGTTCGAGCGTTTTCCGTGCGACTCGGTGTATGCGCTGCATAACATGCCCGGCCTGCCGGTGGGCACGTGCGTGGTGCAGGCGGGGCCCACCATGGCGTCTTCCGAACGCGTCAGCATTCGGATTACTGGTAAAGGCGGGCACGGTGCGATGCCGGAGCTGTCGGTAGACCCGGTGATGGCGTTGAACAGCCTGATCAGTGGCATCCAGACCATCAAGTCGCGCAACCTGAGCGTCGAGGACTACGCCGTGATCAGCATCGGGATGATCCAGGCCGGCACCGTCTACAACATCATCCCTGACGAGGCCTGCATGTTGCTGAGCGTGCGCACCGACACGGCCCAGACCCAGCAGAAGATCAACAGCCGCATTGACGCCCTGGCCAAGGGGCACGCAGAAAGCTATGGCGTGGAGATTGATGTGCAATTCACCCAACTGGCGCCCGCCTTGTGCAACAGCGATCACGAAAGCGCGTTGCTGCGTGACAGCCTGAGGCCGTTGTTCGCCGACGGCGCGCTGCTGGACAAGATGCCGAAGAAGGTCATGGGCACCGAAGACTTTGCCTACATGTTACAGGCGCGGCCTGGCTGTTACTTCATGCTGGGCAATGGCACGGGCGAGTTCCATGGGTGCTCGGTGCATAACCCCCACTACGATTTCAATGATGCGTTGGTGAAAATTGGCGCTGATTGTTGGGTGAAGTGGGTTCAGGACTATCTGCGTTGACCCCTTTGTCGGGGCTTGCCGGGGCTTGCACAGCTCCGGCAAGTGCCGCCTTTGCCGTGGAGAATGCCCTGCGGTGCAGGGCACCGGCTTCGCCGGTGTTCGCGGGCAAGCCCACGGCTGCAGGCTGGACTGCCTTTTGACCCTGGGGCATCTGCGTCGAAATAGTCTACGCTTCCAGCCGAAGCGCGTCGTGACAGGCTTCATCCCGTTATCGTCGCTCTGGCGATTCACACCGACGGACCAGGCTCGGTCCAAAGAGGGTGCTGCAATGGCGACTATCGACACCGAGAACCTTGCAAAGGGGCTGCAGCAGGTTGAAGCCTGCTGGCAGGCGTATACCTCCTCACAGCGACTTATTGAGGGCCTTGAAGGGTGCGACCTGAGCAGTGCCATTGAAACAGCCAACCGCGATTTCACCAGGTTTCAGAACCAGTGCCAGCTTTTTTATGCCGAAGTGCGCAAGAGGGCCGCGGATGCGGACAAGCTGGAGAGCGACATGGCACGGTATCCCCATTACTTTCAGTGATGCCTGATTGAACGTCGCGCTGTGCCTGGGTTCTGACAAGCAAAGGGTACAGCGAGGACGCTTTCATGAGCATCGAACGCAGCATTCCCGAGCTTGAAGCCTGGTACGCCCAGTACGACGACATCAGTTACCGGCGCGCGTCACCGGATGCCTACCACCATGAACTGCTTCGCACAGCCGAGGCCCTGCGCGACGATGGCGCCATCGACTGGGACGACTGGTTGGCGCTCAAGGCGCTGGCCGATGAGGCGCATATCCGCGCGCTGGAAGATGCCGTGCAGGCCCATGTGAGCGACCCGGACGCATGAAAGCGCTGAAGATTGCCACCTTCAACATCAATGGCATCCGCAGCCGTTTGCCGGCGCTGCTGGCCTGGCTGGAGCGGGAGCAGCCCGACATTGCCTGCCTGCAGGAGCTGAAGGCGGCCGATCAGCAGTTCCCTCGCGCGGAGCTGGAGGCAGCAGGCTATGGCAGCCTTCATCATGGGCAACCGTCATGGAACGGCGTGGCCATTCTGGTGCGGGGCAGCGATCCGCTTGAGGTTCGCCGCGGCTTGCCCGGCCTGGAAGAGGACAGCCAGAGCCGCTATCTGGAAGCTGCGGCACACGGGGTGTTGGTCGCTTGCCTCTACCTGCCGAACGGCAACCCGCAGCCCGGGCCCAAGTTCGATTACAAGCTGCACTGGTTCGAATGCCTGATCCAGCATGCGCGCAGCCTCTATGGAAGTGGCCACCCCACGCTGCTGGCAGGGGATTTCAATGTCGTGCCCACCGACATGGACATCTATAACCCGCGTTCCTGGCTGAAGGATGCACTGCTGCAGCCTGAGTCACGAGCGTGTTACCAACGACTGCTTGATCAGGGCTGGCTCGATGCCATACGCCATTTGTACCCGGACGAGCGTGTCTACACCTTCTGGGACTATTTCCGTAACCACTGGGCCCGCAATGCCGGGTTGCGGATCGATCATCTGTTGCTCAACCTCGAGCTTGCGCCTTATCTGAAGCGGGCGGGTGTCGATGCGTGGGTGCGTAACGAGGCCAAGGCCAGCGACCATGCACCCGTCTGGATCGAGCTGGGCACGCGTCGTGCCCGGTCATAGTCAATTCAGCACATGAACGAGCACCGGGCTGACGCGCTCCGACAGTAGCCGACTTCAGATTGCATTCAGATTCGGCCCCGATAATTCCCTCCGTCGCACCCAGGCGGGGAAATTACATGACTCAGACTCATCAATGGCACAGTTTGCTTCCGTTACCCATCGGTAGCCATGCCGATCATCAGGCGCATCTTTCTCTTCACCTCAGCGGCGATCATGGGCGAGGCGAGCTGGAGCACTTCATACACGAGCGCTTTGCCTGCGTGCACCAGGCGGATGTGCAGCATTACCTGCCGGAACTGCTTGCCTTGCAGGGTAGCCACGGTCGCCTGATTGCGGCGGCGGGCATGCGACCGGCCAGCGAGGGGCCGCTCTTTCTCGAGCGGTACCTGGACGAGCCTCTGGAATCCGCTGTTTCACGGGTAACCGGTGCCTCACCGGATCGCAACTGCATGGTAGAAGTAGGCAACTTGGCCTCACTCAGCGCCGGCAGCGCTCGAATAATGATCATCGCCGTGACGTGGTTGCTGGCGATGCGCGGTTTGGAGTGGGTCGCATTCACGGGCGCCGCGACACTGTTCAACAGTTTCCGGCGACTGGGGCTGGTGCCCACTGTTCTCGCCTCAGCGGATCCTGCGCGCTTGCAGGGCCAACTCGACCAGTGGGGGACCTACTACGACCAGCGACCCCAGGTATTCGCCGGCAACATAGGCTTTGGCTTCGATGCCCTGAAGCAGGCGGGCATGTTCGAGCGGCTTGGGTTTCCCATGTTAGCCCTGGAGACCGGCCATGCGGCATGACCTGTCTGCCTTTCAGGCACTGTTGCGCCAGCACGCGCTGGAACATCCTGACGCCGTGGCCGTCCAGGGCGATGCGCAGCGTTACACCTACCGGCAACTGCTCGACGAAGTCGAATATCGTGCGGGCTGCCTGCGTAGCCAACCACCGGGAACCTTCGCCGTGGTGCTGGATAACGGGCCCGAGGCGCTATTCTGGGATTTGGCGGCGCTGTTCGCCGAACGCGCCAGCGTGACAGTGCCTTCGTTTTTCAGCGCGACCCAGTTCCAGCACTGCTTGCAGCAAAGCGGGGTCACGGCGGTCGTGTGCGAGGCGCAGTGGGCCGAACAGCTCATGGCGCTTGGCTTTGACCTGCAGGCACCCGCTGGCGTCTGGCTGCGTGACAGTTTTATCGCCCCGGCGCTGCCTGAGGGCACTGCCAAGATCACTTACACCTCCGGTAGCACCGGCACGCCCAAAGGCGTGTGCCTGAGTGCTGAAACCCTGCTGCGTGTGGCGCATGAGCTGGAGGCCGCCAGCCGCCCAACCGAGCCGCAGCGATACCTGGCGGTACTGCCACTGGGTGTTCTGCTGGAAAACCTGGGCGTCTACGCCGCGCTCATGGCTGGCGCTTGTGTCCAGCTCTATCCGCAGCAGCAGTTGGGGATGGGAGGCGCGAGCCAGGTCGATTTCAAGCGCCTGCTGGGCGCAATCGCCCTCAGTGGTGCGCAGAGCCTGATCCTTGTGCCGCAACTGCTGATGGGGTTGGTGACAGCGATCGAACGCGGGCTGATGCGGGTCGGCCCTCTGCGTTTGGTGGCGGTAGGCGGCGCTCGGGTATCGCCAAGCCTGCTCGCGCGGGCCGAGGCGGTCGGTTTGCCAGTGTTCGAAGGTTACGGCTTGTCTGAGTGCGCCTCGGTAGTGGCGCTCAACCGCACAGGGGCTGTGCGCCCTGGGAGCGTCGGCAAGCCATTGCCGCATGTGCAGGTGCGCATTGCCGACGATGGCGAAGTTTTGGTGGCCGGCTCGATATTGCTGGGCTACCTGGGAGAGCCGCCGGTAACCGGGCAGTGGTGGGCAACAGGCGATGTAGGGCACCTCGATGAGGAGGGCTACCTCTACCTGGATGGCCGCAAGAAGCATCAGTTCATCACCAGCTTCGGGCGCAATGTCAACCCGGAGTGGGTAGAAGCCGAGCTGAGCCAAAGTGGCGTGATCGCCCAGGCTTTCGTGCATGGCGAGGCCTTGCCACGCAACCTTGCCTTGCTCTGGCCGCTGGATCCCGGCATCAGCGACGAGGCCATCGAACAGGCCGTACAGCAATGCAACGCGCGATTGCCCGATTACGCCAGGGTGCACGCCTGGCGCCGCTTGCCAGTGCCTCTGAGCACGCTTGACGAAACCCTGACTGCCAATGGCCGCCCGCGACGTGAGGCGATCTTGCAGCGTTACCACACCCTATTGTCCGACATCTCGTTGTGAGGTTCACAATGTCCTTTTTCGACACCCTGCAAGTACAAACCGCCCAAGAGCGTCAGGCGCTGTTCGCCGTACCGGTGATCCGCGAAGCGCTGGCCGGCCAGGTCAGCCTCGACAGCTACGTCGCCTTCCTGACCCAGGCCTATTACCACGTGCGCCATACCGTGCCGCTGATGATGGCCTGTGGGGCTCGATTGCCGCTGCGGCTGGAGTGGCTGCGCGGCGCGGTCTGCGAATACATTGAAGAGGAGTACGGCCACGAGCAGTGGATCCTCAACGACATCAAAGCGTGCGGCGGTGACTGGGAGGCCGTGCGCGATGGCCAGCCGGTGCAATCCATCGAGCTGATGGTCGCCTACCTGTACGACCTGATCGCCCGTGGCAACCCGGTCGGGTTGTTCGGCATGGTCAACGTGCTCGAAGGCACCAGCATCGCCCTGGCCACCCAGGCGGCGGGCGTTATCCAGAACACATTGGCGCTGCCAGACCAGGCGTTCAGTTACCTCAGCTCGCACGGAGCGCTCGACCAGGAGCACATGGTGACCTACAAACAGTTGATGGATCGCCTCGACGATGCCGGAGACCAGCAGGCCGTTCTCCACGCGGCCAAGGTCGTCTACCGCTTGTACACCGAAATGTTCCAGGGCTTGCCGCGTGCCGGGCAGCAAGAGGTGCACCATGCGTTTGGCTGAGTCCGCGGTGATCCTCACCGGCGCCAGTGGGGGCATAGGCCTGGAGCTGGCTGAACAGCTCTGCGCTGCCGGTGCCCAGGTGTTGGCCGTCAGTCGGCATATGGGCAAGCTGGCTGGCCTGATGAACCGGTACCCTGATCGTCTGCGCTGGCAGGAGGCCGACCTGCGCAGCCCGTCAGGGCGCGAACATGTCATCGAGCGGGCACGCGAGATGGGGGCTGTCAATGTGCTGATCAACGCGGCTGGCGTGAATCGCTTCGCTTTGCTCGACCAGCTGGATGAGTATGCGCTGGATGAGCTATTGGACATCAACCTGAAGGCCCCCCTGCAGCTGACACGCGCCTGCCTGCCGTTGCTGCGCGCTCAGCCCAAGGCGTTGGTGGTCAATGTCGGGTCGACCTATGGCTCGATCGGCTACCCCGGCTACGCCACCTACTGCGCCAGCAAGTTTGCGCTGCGTGGTTTTTCGGAGGCGCTGCGCCGCGAGTTGGCCGACACCACGGTGAACGTGCTGTATGCCGCCCCCCGGGCGACCCGCACAACGATGAACAGCAGCGCTGCGACTGCGCTCAATCAAGCGCTGAAAGTTGGCATGGACGACCCGGCGGACGTCGCCCGTGCTGTGCTCCAGGCGGTGCAATCCGAGCGCACCGAGCTTTATCTGGGGTGGCCGGAAAAGCTCTTCGTGCGTATCAACGGCATGTTGCCGGGCATGGTCGATCGCGCACTGCGCAAGCAATTGCCAGTCATTCGCCGCTATATCGGTAGCCACTCCAAGGAGTCGAACAAATGAAGCGTCTGTTCATTGCCAGCTTGCTGGCATTTGCACCCTTCACCTGGGCATTGGACCAGGCAGGCAGCCAGCGCCTGAGTGATCTGCAGCAGCGCTGGGCGCAGATTCAGTACCAAATGCCCAAGGACAAGCGTGCCGACGCTTTCGAAAAGCTGGCCGGCGAAGCAACAACGTTTGTTCGTCAGTATCCCGGCACACCTGAACCCTTGATCTGGGAGGGCATCATCAACAGCAGTTGGGCGGGGGCGACGGGTGGCCTCGGTGCACTGGGCAAGGTCAAGGCGGCGAAAGCCAGCCTGGAGCAGGCCATGAAGCTGGACCCCAACGCTCTGCAAGGTTCGGCCTACACCAGCCTGGGCACGCTGTATGATCAGGTGCCCGGCTGGCCTATCGGTTTCGGTGATGCCGAAATGGCCGACAAGATGCTGCGCAAAGCCCTGCAGATCAACCCCAACGGTATCGACAGCAACTATTTCTGGGCTGATCATCTGTATCGGCAAAAGCGCTACCCTGAAGCTGCCGCAGCCCTGCAGAAAGCCTTGCAGGCACCGCCCCGGCCGGGGCGTGAGTTGGCTGACCAGGGCCGGCGTGCCGATATCGATGCTTTACTCAAGGCCATCAAGGACAAACAGGACTGAACATGCGGCTGTTGCTGGTTGAGGATGACATTGCACTGGGGGAAGGGATCTGCGATGGCCTGCGCCAGGAGGGGTACACCCTCGACTGGTTGCGTGACGGTGTCAGTGGCTTGCATGCGCTGCAGCACGAGACCTTCGACCTGCTGATCCTGGACCTTGGATTACCCCGTATGGATGGCATTGAGCTACTCAGGCGATTACGCGCCGGCGGCGACAGCTTGCCGGTGCTGATCCTCACCGCGCGGGATGCCCTCGATGATCGCATTGCCGGCCTGGATTCCGGTGCCGATGACTATCTGGTCAAGCCTTTCGACCTCAACGAGCTCAAGGCACGCTTGCGTGCCTTGCTGCGGCGCAGCGTCGGGCGCGCCAAGGTACTGATCGAGCATGCCGGGGTCAGCCTGGACCCGACCACCCAGCAAGTGCATTACAACGGCGTCGACGTTGTGCTCACCCCCAAGGAGTACGTGCTGTTGCATGAGTTGCTGGCACATCCCGGCAAGGTATTCACGCGTGAGCGCCTCACTCAACTGCTGTATGGCTGGGATGAAGAGCCGGAGAGCAACACGCTGGAGGTGAACATCTACCATCTGCGCAAGAAGCTGTTCAACGGCCTGATTCGCACGGTGCGCGGCATTGGCTATCTGGTCGAGGTCAAGGCATGAGCTCGCTACGCCAGCGTACGCTGTGGCGCGTGATGCTCTTGCTGCTACTGGGCACCGGCCTGCTCGCGCTCTATAACTACCATGACAGCAGCCACGAAATTAACGAGGTGTATGACGCGCACCTGGCCCAGAACGCGCGTTTGCTGCAAGGCGTCATGAGCATGCCGGTACAAGAGGGCTCGCGTGAGGCGCTGTATCAGGCCTTCAACGATGCCTTGGGCAAAGCGGGGCGGCACCAGGTGGGGCACCCTTACGAAAGCAAGCTGGCATTCCAGGTCTGGGGTGAAGGCATGGCGTTGCTGGTGCATACACCCAGTGCGCCGCCCATTGACCCACCACCCACTGCTCCAGGGTTCTACGACTTTTCCAGTGGCGGTGAACAATGGCGCGGGTTCGTTTTGCCGGTGCCGGAAAAGCACTGGCTTATCTGGGTGGGTGAGCGTGATGATGTGCGCTACGACCTGATCGACCGCATCGTTCGCCACACGCTGTTCCCGTTCCTGCTTGGCAGCCTGGCGTTGGCACTGCTGGTGTGGGCTGCGATCGGCTGGGGGCTGCGGCCACTGCAGAACATGGCCAATGTCATCCGCAGGCGCCATGCCGATTCGCTGGAGCCGCTGCAACTGGTACCGCTTCCCACTGAACTGGAGCCCATGCAGGCGGCCATCAATCGCTTGCTGGCGCAGATCGACGATCTGCTGCGGCGTGAGCATCGCTTCATTGCCGATGCTGCCCACGAAATGCGTACGCCTCTTGCCGTACTGCGGCTGCACGCGCAGAACGCGCTGGCCGCCAGCAATGATGCCGAGCGCCAGAAAGCCCTGGGCTTTCTTGTGGGCGGGGTCGATCGGCTGACACGGGTGGTCAACCAATTGCTGACATTGGCCCGCGTCGAGCCAAGACTGGGGCAGCGAGCCAGCACCCGGATCGACCTGGCCGAGGTCGTCACCGAAACCCTGGCTGAACTCACCCCATGGATACTGGACCGTGGCCTGGAACCCTCGCTGGACATTGACGAAGGGGACCACCACCTGCAGATCGACGCCGGCGCGCTGGGCATTGCGCTACAGAACCTGGTGTCCAACGCGGTAGAACACTCACCGCCTGGGGGGCGCATCGCCGTGTCACTGCGGCGTCTGGACAGCAGCATAGAACTGGTCGTCGAGGATGAAGGGACGGGTATCGATGAGGAGAGCCTGTCCCGTGTATTCGAGCGCTTTTACAGCCGAAACAGCCCAAATGGTGCTGGCCTCGGGCTGTCAATCGTCGCGACCATCATCGACCGTATGGGGGGGCAGGTACGCCTTGAAAACAGAGCGGGCAGCGGGCTGGCCGCTACCTTGTCGTTTCCACTGTCTTGAATCACCTTTGCTTCAGATGGATCGCTGATTGACCCGCTCAGACAGCTGCTCGGCGCTTTCCTTGCGCTCTGAATAGCGATCGACCAGGAATGCCTGGCGGTCGCGCAGCAGCACGGTAAACTTCACCAGCTCCTCCATGACATCAACCAGGCGATCGTAGTACGGCGATGGCTTCATCCGCCCGGTGTCGTCGAACTCCAGATAAGCCTTGGGTACCGAAGACTGGTTCGGGATGGTGAACATCCGCATCCAGCGGCCCAGCACGCGCAACTGGTTGACCACGTTGAACGACTGCGATCCGCCGCACACCTGCATCACGGCCAGGGTCTTGCCTTGGGTGGGACGCAATGCCCCCAGCGCCAAGGGAATCCAGTCGATCTGTGCCTTGAACACCGCCGACATCGCCCCATGGCGCTCCGGCGAGCACCACACCTGGCCTTCTGACCACTGCACCAGTTCACGCAGCTCCTGCACCTTGGGATGCTCCACGGGTACATCGTCAGGCAGCGGCAGACCCGACGGGTCGAAGGTGCGGGTTTCGGCACCGAAGTGCTCCAGTAGGCGTGCGGCTTCTTCTACCAGCAAGCGACTGAAGGCGCGTTCTCGGGTAGACCCATACAGCAGCAGGATGCGTGGTTTGTGTTCGCAGGTCGGGGTTGCCGAAGGCGGCAGGTCGAACAGCGTGAGGTCGAGGTTAGGCAGTTGCTCGGACATGTTTTCTTCCTGTTCAAAGCGAGCCGATGCGATCCAGCGCGTGCTTGAGCTGCTCGCGGTCGAGGTGATCGAACGGCAGCGCGAAGAAGGCCTGGCAGCGAGACTCGATGCGGGCCAGTGTGGCCCGGAACGCCGCATCGACCGATGCTTCGTCACCCACGACATCGGAGGGGTCTTCCAGCCCCCAATGCGACTTCAGCGCAGGGCCGAAATACACCGGGCAGGCTTCGCCCGCTGCCTTGTCGCAGACGGTGATGACGATGTCGGGTGGGTTGCCCTCGAACGCATCGTTGCCTTTGCTGCTCAAGCCCTGGGTCGAGATATTGGCCTGCTGCAACGTGCTCAGGCTGCGTGGCAGTACCTGGCCCTTGGGGAAACTGCCAGCGCTGACTGCCTCGAAACCGGGCGGTGCCAGGTGGTTGAACATTGCTTCGGAAAGGATGCTGCGGCAGCTGTTGGCCGTGCACATGAACAGGACTCGCATGGAGGGCTCCTCCGCTGGGGGGGCGAACGTCAGAGGCTCAGGCGCAGTGCCAGAGCAGAAAGGGTGATCAGCAAAACCGGTACCGTGAGCAGCAGGCCGACCTTGAAGTAGTAACCCCAGGTGATGCGCATGCCTTTACGCGCCAGCACATGCAGCCAAAGCAGTGTGGCGAGGCTGCCAATCGGGGTGATCTTCGGGCCGAGGTCGCAGCCAATGACGTTGGCGTAGATCATCGCCTCACGTACCACGCCCTCTGCGCCGCTGGCCTGGATCGACAAGGCGCCGATCAGCACGCTGGGCATGTTGTTCATGACTGAGGACAGCAGCGCGGAGATCAACCCGGTGCCAATGGCCGCGCTCCACAGGCCCTGCTCGGCAAGCCTGTCCAGCAGGTGGGTGAGCATGTCCGTGAGGCCGGCGTTCTTCAGGCCGTACACCACCAGATACATGCCCAGAGAAAAAATCACCACCTGCCACGGCGCTTCCCGCAGCACGCGACGGGTTGAGATGCGGTGACCGCGAGCGGCCACGGCAAAGAGGATTGCGGCACAGACGGCGGCCACCGCACTGATCGGGATGCCCAGAGGTTCCAGTACGAACAGGCCTGCAAGCAACACCAGCAGCACCCACCAACCGACTTTGAAGGTAGCGTGGTCATGAATTGCCTCGCTCGGCGCCTTCAGCGCATCGAGCGCGTACTGCTTGGGGATATCACGACGGAAGTACAGAAACAGCACCAGCAGGGTGGCCGCCACGCTGGCGATATTCACCGGCACCATCACCGATGCGTATTCGGCGAAGCCCAGGCCGAAGTAGTCGGCCGAGACGATATTGACCAGGTTGGAGACCACCAGCGGCAGGCTGGCCGTGTCGGCAATGAAGCCTGCGGCCATGACAAAGGCCAGTGTCGCTGCAGGTGAGAAGCGCAGCGCGAGCAGCATCGACATGACGATGGGGGTGAGGATCAGCGCCGCACCGTCGTTGGCGAACAGCGCCGATACAGCGGCGCCGAGCAGTACGCAGAAGGCGAACAGGCGGTAGCCGCTGCCGTTTGCCCAGCGCGCCACATGCAATGCGGCCCATTCGAAGAAACCTGCCTCATCCAGCAGCAAGCTGATGATGATGACCGCGATGAACGTGGCGGTGGCGTTCCAGACAATGGCCCATACGGCAGGGATGTCATGCAGCGAAACGGCGCCTGTAGCCAGGGCGATGATGGCGCCTAGCGCGGCGCTCCAGCCAACACCGAGCCCTTTGGGCTGCCAGATGACCAGTATGAGGGTGAAGACGAAGACAGCAATGGCGGGCAGCATGAAAATCTCGCTTGGTGATGATCAGCAGCAGACGGAATCACGCACGGGGCGACCGTCCATGTTCTTCAGCCGAAGGGCATTGTCAGCCAGCCATTGCGAATTGGCGTGCAAGGTGACCTGAAGCATTTCGTGAACCCAGGAAGGCAGCTCCGGATTCAGGCGGTAATACACCCATTGGCCCTGACGGCGGTCCAGCAGCATGCCATTGCTGCGCAGTTGTGCCAGATGGCGACTGATCTTGGGTTGGCTGTCGTCCAGCGCGCACATCAGTTCGCAGACGCACAGTTCGCCCAGGCTGGCGATAAGCAGCGTGGCGCGAGCGCGGGTTTCGTCAGAGAGGCTCTTGAAGACATCGGGCGGTGTGATCATGGGGGTGCCTGTACATACGGAAAGCCGAATATACGTATTTCCATATGTTCGAGCAAGCATTCCTGGGCTTGTGCGCTTGCAGCTCACCATGGCCACGCCCTTCGGTCGACAAAAGCAGGGTTTTGGCAGGCTTCAGACGCTGATGGCACTGCAGGGTGTATAGTGCTTGCTCGGGTGACTGTCGTTCAGTGGCTCATAACCGAGAGGCCAACATGTCCCAGACGTACCCCAGCGCGGCCCAAAAAGCCCATGTGCGCATCTGCGAGCAGGTCGAGGCCTTCCTTCAGCATGGCGGCCGCATTCAGCAGGTAGCGATCGGTGTCACCGGCTACGCTGAAGGTGTTTCCAGGGCGCAGTGGAAAAAAGGGCGCACTGCAAAGCCTTGAGGATGTCGGCAGTGCGCCTTTGTGGTGCTCGGCGTCCCAAACATTGACCCATGGCGCCAGGCCGGTCGCACCCGAACCGGCCTGGCGCTTTTGATTCAAGCGGCCCGTTGCTCACCCTTAAGCAGTTTTTTCTGCGCTTGCATGGCGAGCCCCAGCTCGTCCAGTTGGTCTTTCCCCAGCAGCTTTTTCGCGGTAGGGAAGAGCGCTTCCTCCTCTTCCTCGATGTGATGCTCAAGCAGCTCCTTCATCACCTTGACCCGACCGGCGAACTCAAGGGTGCCTGTTTGCGTATGCAGCAGATCAGGGAGCACCAGGGCGTCGACAGTCCGGTGTTCTTCCTTGGCTTCGTAATACATCTTGGCTTCCTCTTTACCACCGGCTTGCTTGATCGCCGGGTAGAGGATGTCCTCCTCCAGAGCAGTGTGGATCTGCAGTTCCTGCCCAATGCGCTGCAGCAGTTCGGCGCGCTTCTTCACGGCACGTTCTGTGGTCGCGCAGAGCTCTTCCAGCAGTTTCTTGACCAACTTATGGTCTTGAATCAGCAAATCGATAGCATTCATGGTGTCACCTCGTCGCGGGCGAATGAACAATGGCTTGCATGGAATTGAGTGACAGTGGGCGGCAGGGTTCAACGTCGATGATGGCTGGCAAAGCGCGCTTCGAGGTCACGGTGCGATTACGCGCTGCCAGAAGCCCCAAGGCCCGCGTATGCAGGCCTCGGCCGCACATTCAAAGGATAGGTTTGCCCCCCGTCACGGCGTACCGCGAACCCGAGATGTAGCTGGCTTCATCGGACCCCAGCAAGACATAGATTGGCGCCACCTCCACAGGTTGTCCCGGCCGCCCCATCGGGTAACCGGAACCGAAGTTCCTCACCGCCTCATCAGGCATGGTGGCCGGGATCAGCGGGGTCCAGATCGGGCCGGGTGCGACGCTGTTGACGCGAATGCCCTGCTTGCCCAGCAATTGCGCAAGGCCTGCAGTGAAATTGGCAATGGCACCTTTGGTCGCGGCATAGGCCAACAGGCTGGGTGACGGGTCGTCCGAGTTGACCGAGCTGGTGTTGATGATCGAACCGCCTTTTGGCATCGAGGGCAAAGCGCGCTGGCAAATGCGGAAAATGGCGGTGATGTTGGTATCGAAGGTCTTCACCCATTCATCGTCGTCAATGTCGTCCAGGCTTTCATGGGCCATCTGGAACGCGGCGTTGTTGACCAGGATATCGATGCGACCAAACTGCGCCACGGTCTTGTCGACGATGTCATGGCAGTGCTGTTTCTGTGCCAGGTCGCCGGGTAGCAGCAGGCACTGGCGGCCAGCCGCTTTGACCCAGCGCGCGGTTTCCTGCGCATCGTCGTGTTCATTCAGATAGGCAATGGCAACGTCAGCGCCTTCTCGGGCATAGGCAATGGCCACCGCACGCCCGATGCCGCTGTCAGCACCGGTTATCAAGGCGATCTTGCCTGCGAGGCGATTGTTGCCGGTGTAGCTCTGCTCACCGCAGTCCGGATAAGGATCCATCTCGCGCTGGGAACCGGGAACGCTTTGCGGTTGGGAAGGGAATGGCGGGGTAGGGTAGTCGCTCATGCTGGAAGCTCCTGCAGGTTTGGAACGCTCATTCCCATTCGAAAGGCGCGCCAGGCCGGTGTTGAAGTGGATCTTCGTGCTGAGCGACGAGCGGTTGATGCACCCATTCCCAGTGAATTTTTACCCACCGCATGGCTCTACCGCTGACGGGGCTTGCTGGCATGGGTGAGGCCCACGTTATCAAGGAGTCTGCGGTGCCTCGAATCATCACGCCTTCCACGCCGGAACATGAGATCGATCAGACGAACGAGAGGATGTTCGGTACGCCCAAGGAGAGGCTGGATTTCTATCGACGCGAAATTCAGTATGAGACCACCATTCTGGCCAACCGTACCGACGCTTATCTTGCGGCCCAGTCGTTCCTGGTGATCGCCTACGTGTCATCGATGGGTAACCTGAACCAAAGCTGGGGCGAAATGTTCACCCTGATGGTCCCGGCTTTTCTCGCACTGCTCGGCGTGCTCAGTACACTGAATGCCTGGCCTGGCATCCGCGCGGCCTTCCGGATTATCGAGCACTGGCAGATGAAGCAGAGCCACTTGCTGCGCAGCGAACCGCTGATGGGGCTGGCCTATGACGAGTCGCCGCTGTTCTGCGAGGCCGAAACCTCTCAGGCGGGGCACCGCAAATCGCTGCTGTTTTCCTTGCGCACGCCCTGGATTTTCCTCTGCTTCTGGGTGTTGCTGGGCAGCTATTCGGTTTTCATCCAGCTGGCGTGATCAGTGCGTGCTGGTCGGCATCATGGGCGACCAGCACGCGCTGAGCAGTAGCAGGGTCAGTCTGCCAGTGCCTTGATCAACTGCTCATTGAAGGCGGGGATATCGTCCGGCTGGCGGCTGGTGATGAGGTTGCCATCGACCACCACTTGTTCATCCACCCACGTACCGCCCGCATTGCGAATATCATCTTGCAAGGTCTTGTAGCTGGTCATTCGCTTGCCTTTGGCCAACCCGCTCGATATCAGCAGCCACGCGCCGTGGCAGATAACCGCCAGTGGCCTGCCAGCCGCATCATGGCTTTTTAGCAGTTTCTGCGCACCGGGGATCAAGCGAATCGTGTCGGAGTTCTGCACACCGCCGGGCAGCACCAAGGCGTCGTAGAGGTCAAGCTGCGCACTGTCGAAAGTCGCATCCACGCTGAACGCGTCGGCGGGTTTGTCATGGTTCCAGCCACGTACCGTGCCTTCTTTCTCGCTCAGGATATCGACCACCGCGCCGCTGTTTTCCAAGGCTTCACGCGGGCCGGTCAGTTCCACCTGTTCAAAGCCATCGGTGACCAGAAAGGCCACGCGCTTGCCGTTCAATTGTGCACTCATCATTTTCTCCTCGTGCTGATAGGCCTTTCATAAGGGCCTGCAAACAGCGAGCAAAGTTCCTGCTCGATGCCTGGCGGTATGGGGAGAACCTGCTAACGGTTGCGCACGGTGTCCAATGCAGGCGACCAGACCGTATGACCGCAACGTGAACACGCCAGGGTGTCATGAGGCTCATGGTAGGCCGGGAAACCACAGCTCACGCAGCAATGCAACCCGGCGCCGGGCGGGGATGTGTACTCCGGGCGATGCTCGACCGGCAGCACTGACAAGCCTGGGCGTGTGTCTTGCTGATCGTAGAAATACAAACTGAGATCGCCATCGGTTTCCAGAAGGCCCAGTCGAACCTGGCCCAGGTGCTCGACACCTTGCTGGCGTAGCTCCATGAACAGCTCATTCGGTGAAATGTTCATGTGACGCAGCGAATGGATTTCGTACATGCCCTCTTTCACTACCGTGACTGGCAGCCCGTCGATCCAGGCTTCGCAGGTTCTGTTTCGCCTCATGAGGTAGACCGTTCCTCGGTAAAGCATGAACAGGGTGAGGAAAACCAAGGCCACCGGAAGCAGCGGTACGTCCTCGTAAAAGGTCACATCGCCGGCCGCTGAGCCCAGGGTGAGAATGACCACGAGCTCGAACCGGGACAGCTGTCTGATCCCGCGCCGGCCACTGAATTTCAGAAAGAAGAACACGGCCAGGAAGGCCGCTGAAACACGCACAGCGACCTCCAGCAGAAAGGTAAAGGGAAAGTCGCCTATCAGCATCCGCTGCAGATCAAACGAAACCATTCGTTCCACCCTTCCTTCTGCCGTTGTCAGATAAAGGGTTGACCGTTCTCGCTCAGGGCTGGTTCATCGACTTGGCCTGCAACTCTCCGCGCGCGTCACCAGGGAATCGGCGTGCCGTCCCACGCCCAGAACGTTCCGCTCTGCGCCGGGCCGTGACGGCTCACAAGCGCCAGGATGCAGGTGGCGGCAAACGCGGGCGAGAACAGTTTGCCTGGCGGCACATTGCCCTGAAAGGGTCGGGAAAGCTGGGTGTCGGTGGTGCCGGGATGCAATGTAAGTACCGTCGACGCGGGGTTCAGTCGCTTCAGCTCGATGCTTGCAGTGCGCAGAAGCTGGTTGAGCGCGGCTTTGCTGGCACGGTAGCTGTACCACCCACCCAGGTGATTGTCGCCGATCGACCCAACCCGCGCCGACAAGGCGACGAAGGCCAACGGTTGCCGACGCAGCAGCGGCAGCAAATGCTTGAGCAGCAGAACAGGGGCGAAACAGTTGGTTGTGAAAGTGCTCAGCAACCCCGCCATGTCTAGCTGGGTCAGTGCTTTTTCAGCCCGCGCCGGGCCTTCTTGCAGCACGCCAAGCGTACTGAAGACCAGGTTCAGTTGGTCGCAGCAGGCGCCCACCTGCGCGGCCAGTGTTTGCAGTGCCTGCTCGGATCGGGCGTCGCAGTCGAGGCGAACCAACCGTCGCGCGTGCTCTGTGAACAAGGTATCCAGCGCAGGGCTGGTGGTGGCGCGTCGCGAAACGGCGAACACCAGCCCGATGTCATCGCGCGCCAGCAACTGCGTGCACAATGCCAGGCCGATCCCTTGGCTGGCCCCGCAGACCAGCACGTTGGCGGGTGTCTGAAGGTCGTTTATCAGGCTCATCGGCGTGTCCTCTTGGCTGGGCGCTGGTGCCTCGTCCTGTGATGCCTGCCAACGTTCTTGCACATGGCAGGGGCGAGCTCACAGCAGGATATAGTCGCTGTACTGCCGTAAGCCGTCATGGGGCCCTTCGATCAAGTGCACGTAACGGCCGTTCACCCAGTCGATCGGCAGGCAATCGTCGACGTCCAGTACCGCATCGGTATGCGGCTTGAGCCAGTCTGCCTGCAGGCTCTGCTTGGCCAGTTGCTTGGCCTCGGCCTTGTCCCTGGCCACCACCAGCAGGTAGCGGTGTGCCTCGCCAAACACCCCGGGCTCGTAGCCGCCCAGGTTGATGAAGAACAACCTGGGATCGTGTGGGCCAGGCGCTACCTGACTGAATTCGAGGCGGTAGTGGTCAATACCGTGGACTTCCATCCACGCGTCGATGTGCAGGCCCGTTCGGCTCCCGAACCAGGCTCGGCGCAGATGTGGGTAAGCTTGTTCAAGTGAGTCCGCCTGCGCGAACAACACATCGTGGACCTCGATATTGGCCCGTGGGTGGCGTCCACCGAGCATGACGACGTACAGCATGAGCAATTCCTTCTATCTCGACTTTCATGGGTGTTCGATAACGGGGCGCGAGGCTTGCAGAAATATGCATGCTGGGCATTAAAAACTATACATGACTCGTCAAATATCTGTACAAGCGTCTACTATTGTATAGTATTTAGCAAAGTGCTCGAGGTCAGAATGGCGCACCCTGCACGTTGGACCTGTCTATGCCTGCTGCTAGCCGCCATGTCGTCGGCGGCAGACTGGCGAGCGGAGCTGCCTGCGGCGCAACGGCTGGGCGCCGGTGATTTCACCTGGTTTGGCCTGCGGCTGTATACCGCCCGGTTATGGGCAGTTGGCCCGGTTCAGGACTGGAACCAACCGTTCGCCCTTGAGCTGCTCTATCACCGTTCATTGTCCAGGGACACGCTGGTCAAGGCCAGCCTTGAGGAAATGCAACGCCTGGGTGGCGGCAGCATGACGGCACAGCAACGCGCGGCATGGACCAGGGCGATAGAGCAGGCATTCGTGGACGTGACGCCTGGTATGCGCATCACGGGCCTATACCTGCCGGGGCAGGGTTGCCGCTTTTACGTCGACGGCAAACTGAGCCATGCGATCGACGATCCGGTGTTCGCCCGGGCCTTCTTCGCCATCTGGCTTGACCCGCGGGCCAGAGATCCCCAATTGCGTCAGCGGCTGCTTGGGCTGGCTGGCGATGACCGAGGAGCCTGAACATGTACAAAGCGCTGTTGCTGGCTGCCTGCCTGCTTCTGGGCAGTTGTGGCAATGTCGGTATCGAGCACTATGCCCAGGAGCAGCCGAAGCTGGACCTGGCGGCGTTCTTCTCGCGCCCGGTTCAGGCGTGGGGGATGTTCCAGAAGCGTTCCGGGGAGGTGGTCAAGCGCTTCCACGTGCGCATCGACAGCCGCCGCGAGGGTGAGCGGCTGATCCTCGACGAACATTTTCTTTATAGCGATGGCACACGCCAGCAACGTACCTGGACGCTGGTGCCGGACGGCCCCGGGCGCTGGCGGGGAACCGCGGGGGACGTGATCGGCGAGGCGCGTGGCGAAGTGGCGGGCAACGCGCTGCGATGGCGTTATCAACTGGACCTGCCGGTCGATGGGCGGCACTGGCAGGTAGACCTGGACGACTGGATGTACCTCATGGATGACGACACCCTGATCAACCGCTCGAGCATGAGCAAGCTGGGCGTTGAGATTGGCCAGATCACCTTGTTCTTCCGCCGCCTGCCAGAGGGCACACCATGAACCTGATTGCGCTGACCCAGCTGGTTTCGACCGGCGAAGCCAAGGAACTTGAACTGCTGTCGCTAGAAGGGGGCTTCTACCTCCTGCGCGCCCTGACCGACGCCGGCCCTGTGACATTGAGCGATGCCCAGGGGCAGCCCGTGCGCGTGCGCTCCACGACCGAACTGCGGCAGTTGCTGGTCGACCTGCCGCCGGTGCCATGCATGCTGGTGCAGCAGGTGGTGCACGATGAGATGTGCGGACAACGCGACGGCCCCATCGCGCCGCTGCGCGTACCGGTAACGCTCACCAGCCAGTGGTAGCCCGGACGATGCGCCTGGGCCTGGTGCTGGGTGACCAACTGTCGTTCGACCTGGCAAGTCTGGCGTCCCTTGACCCTGCTCGCGATGCGGTCCTGATGGCGGAAGTGGAGGGGGAGGCCCGATACGTACCGCATCATCCGCTGAAGATCATTCTCATCTTCAGCGCCATGCGGCATTTTGCCCAGGCCCTGCGTGAACGGGGTTGGCAGGTGCACTATGTCGAGCTGGATGCCGAGGGTAACAGCGGCAGCATCGTGGATGAGTTGCGTCGATGGCAACAAGCCTTGGGCGCCACCCACATTCACTTGACCGAGTGCGGTGAGTGGCGCCTGGAGCAGGCCTTGCGTGATGCCGCACTGCCGCTTGTGTGGTTTCGCGACACGCGTTTTCTGTGCTCCCGTGAAGCCTTCGGGCGCTGGGCTACAGAACGTCGCCAGCTGCGTATGGAGCACTTCTACCGTGGCATGCGCAAGCGAACCGGCCTGCTCATGGAGCCTGACGGCAGCCCGGCAGGTGGGGCCTGGAATTTCGATGGCGACAATCGCAAACCGTTGCCACGGCAGCTGCGTGGCCCGTTCGCTGCGCATTTCGCGCAAGACGACATCACGGCAGCGGTGGTAGCCTTGGTGCGTCAGCGCTTCAGCGACCACTACGGGGGCGTCGACGGTTTCGACTACCCCGTGACCCACGCCGAGGCACAACAGCTGTGGCAGCATTTTCTGGATTTCGGCCTGGCGGCTTTCGGTGACTACCAGGATGCGATGGCCGAAGGCGAGCCGTACCTGTTTCATGCGCGCATCAGTGCGTCGCTCAACATCGGGCTTCTGGATGTGCGTCGTCTGTGCGACGACGTCGACAAAGCCTGGCGCGAGGGGCGGGTGCCGCTCAATGCAGCCGAAGGCTTCATTCGCCAGCTGATCGGCTGGCGTGAGTATGTGCGTGGCATCTATTGGCAGCGCATGCCGGCGTATGCCGGGCTCAATCACCTGAACAACGACCGGGCGCTGCCAGATTTCTACTGGACCGGGCGCACCCGCATGCGCTGCATGGCGCAAGCCATCGGGCAGACCCTGCGGTTGGGCTACGCTCACCATATCCAGCGGTTGATGGTTACCGGCAACTTCGCCTTGCTGGCCGGTATCGTGCCAACCGCGATTTGTGAGTGGTACCTGGCGGTCTACATGGATGCCTTCGAGTGGGTCGAACTGCCCAACACGCTTGGCATGGTGATGCACGCCGATGGCGGCTACCTGGGGTCCAAGCCGTACTGCGCCAGTGGTCGTTATATCCAGCGCATGTCCGATCATTGCAAGGCTTGCAGTTACAGAGTCGACCAGGTGACCGAAGAGGAGGCCTGCCCGTTCAATGCCTTGTATTGGCATTTTCTCATTCGCCATCGCCCCCAGCTCTCGGCTAACCCGCGCCTGGCCCTGGTTTATCGTAGCCTCGATGGCATGCCCGCTGGCCGTCGCGATGCCGTGTGGCAACGTGGCCAGTCATTGCTGGCGCGGCTCGATGCGGGGCAGGCGTTATGAAAAAGAGCCTTCTGCCCAGCAAGGTTTGCGTGGTGTGTGGCCGGCCGTTCACCTGGCGCAAGCGCTGGGCACGCTGTTGGGAGCAGGTGCGTTACTGCTCCGAGCGATGTCGCCGGTCAGCGCCGCGCCGCGATGCGCGCCAGCAGGGGCAGGGCCAACGCCCAAGTCGGCATCAGTAGCAGGCCGGTTTCCAGCGCGCCCAAGGGCAAGGCGACACCTGCCAGCCTTGCGCCGCCTACATAGGCCAGAGGGCCGCCAATCGCCCCCAGCAGTGCGCCGATTCGCCAGTGCCTGCCGGCCCATGCCAGGCTGTGACGCATCCCGCTGGCCAGCACCAACCACAGCAGCGCTAGCCACAGCGGCAGGGGCCAGGCGTCGAAACCAAACACCCCCAGTGCTCCCAGCACGCTGTCGAGCACACAGCCGATAAAGGTGACGCGCACCAGCGCCTTGACCTCGGCATGGATGTCCGGGCACAGGCGCAGGTGCACTGCCACGCCCGGAATCACCAGCAGCAACAACAAGGGCCGCTCGGCCCCCAGCACGCAGACCCACCAGCCGGCTTGCAGCCAGAGGGCATTGGCGATCAGCCAGCGGCTGCGCATCAGGCACTGCCAGGCAAGGGCGCGCGGCGTGCCTGGGGTGCTGCCCAGAGCAGGTGCGCAACACCGATGGCGCGTTCCTCGAAACCGCCTTGGCAGTAGCAGAGGTAAAACTCCCACAAGCGCTGGAACATGTCATCGTAGCCAAGGTCCGTCAGCGCAGTGCGTGCCTGACGCAGGTTTTCGCGCCAGTGTCGCAGGGTGTGGGCGTAGTCCAGGCCAAAATCGTCCATGTGCACAAGGTTCAGGCCAGTGTGCCGGCTGGCGGTGTCGAGCAACACGCTCAGCGAAGGCAGAGCGCCACCGGGGAAGATGTAGCGCTGGATAAAGTCGACCGAGCGCTGCGCTTGGGCATAGCGCTGGTCGCGGATGGTGATCGCCTGCAATAGCATCAGGCCTTCAGGCTTGAGCAGCGAAGCACACTGGCGGAAATACACCGGCAGGTAGCGATGGCCAACCGCTTCGATCATCTCGATGGAAACCAGTTTGTCGAACGTGCCTTGAAGGTCGCGGTAGTCTTCGCGGAGCACTTGCACACGCTGCCCCAACCCCAGGGCCTGAACGCGCTCCAGGGTATGGCTGTACTGCGCCTCGGAGAGCGTCGTGGTGGTGACCCTACAGCCGTAACGGGTGGCTGCGTGGATAGCGAGGCTGCCCCAGCCGCTGCCAATTTCCAGCAGGTGATCGTCAGGTCTCAGTTCGAGCTTCTGGCAGATGCGCTCCAGCTTGTGCAGCTGGGCCTGCTCCAGTGTTTGCTCAGGGTGTTCGAATTGCGCAGCCGAATACATCATGGTGGGGTCCAGCAGCCGCTCGAACAGGGCATTGCCCAGGTCGTAGTGGGCCAGAATGTTGCGCCGGGCTCCACGCTTGTCGTTGCGGTTGAGCCGGTGCAGCAGGCGCAGGGCAGGGCGGCCCAGGCGGGCCAGGCCGCCCTCGAGCGCGTCGAGCACTTCGAGGTTGGCGACGAACAGGCGGGTCACCAGCGCCAGGTCGGGGCTGCGCCAATAGCCGTGAATGTAGGCTTCGCCAGCACCGATCGAGCCATTGCCGGCGATCAGGCTCCAGGTGGCGTCATCGAGGATCTCCACCTCGGCCTGCAACGGGCTGTCGGCATCACCGAAACTCCACTGCTGCCCGTGGCTGAGCAGGCGCAGGTGGCCGTGACGCAGCTTGCCCAACTGGGCGAGCACGGCGCTTCGTGCCAGCCCGCCGAGCAGTGGCGCAAGGCCTGCGAACTTGCTAACGCTCAGGGTGGGATTTGACATCATCAAGGTCCTCGCAAGGTTGGCCGAGTGCCAGGTCACGCTGGCAGGTGGTGTGGTCATGCACGGGGGTGCGTTTGAGTAACAGGCGCAGCGCTTGCCAGTAGATGGCCGAGACAGTGCGCAGGCTCATCCATGGGAAGTTCAGGACATACCGACGTAGCGCTGCTCCGTCCAGTGGCGTGCGGCGCAGGGCGAGATCGGCCTCGAACACCTTTGTGCCGCCTTGCCAGTTCTGCATCTGAATGCGTACATGGTCCGTGTTCAGGAAAAAGCGCAGGCGATAGTCCATGTCCAGCGGCATGAACGGCGACACATGGAAGGCCTTGCCGACGCTGAAGGGGCTGGCAAGGTTGCCTTGCACCGGTAGCACGTAATGAAAGCGTTCACGCCAGGGTGTGTTGCGCACTTCCATCAGGATCGCACTCAGGCGCCCGTCGCGGTCATGGCAGAAATAGAAACTCACCGGGTTGAACGACAGCCCCCAGCAACGCAGTTGCGTGAGCAGCTGTACCCGGCCTTCGGGCAGATGCCCCGTCGCCTGCCCGACCAGCAAGCGTGCAGCCTGGGCCAGCGATTCGCCTTGGCGGGTCAGGGCGGGCAGGTAGTCGGTCTCGCGCCAGCACAACGGCGCCAGGCGCCAGTGTCCCAGCAAGCGTGACAGGCCCATCAGCCAGGATTGTTCGTCCAGGTCCAGGTAGAACATGCCGATCCGGTAGCGGAACGCGTGGACCCGCGGCGTCAGCCGACGGTGGCTGATCCAGCCCAGGCAGAGGCTGCTGTTCACAGGTGCTCTCCGAAGTGCGCGGCCACCTTCAGTGCGCTGACCACCCCGTCTTCATGAAAGCCATTGCCCCAGTAGGCACCACAAAAGTAACTGTGCTGCTGACCCTGCAGTTGCCCTTGGCATGCCTGGGCAGCCGACGCTGCAACGCTGTACTGGGGATGGGCGTACTGGAAGCGGGCGATGACCTGCGCCGGGTCTATCAGTGCGGTTTGGTTGAGGCTCACACAGAAGGTTGTCGGTGCCTGGATACCCTGCAGAATGTTCATGTTGTAGGTCAGCGCGGCGGGCGCCCGCTCAGGGCCGCCCAGGCGGTAGTTCCAACTGGCCCAGGCGCGCTGGCGGCGTGGCAGCAGGCGGGTATCGGTGTGCAGCACCACGTCGTTGCTGGCGTAATCGATGGCGCTGAGTACGGCGCGCTCCTGGTTGCTGGGGCTTTCCAGCAGCGCCAGGGCCTGATCACTGTGACAAGCGAACACCACATTGTCGAAGCGTTCGGTGCCGGCCGCGCTCACGAGGGTCACGCCACCTTCGTCGCGGCTGACGCGGTAAACCTTGCAATTGAGGCGGATGCGCTCAGCAAACGGTCGGCACAGCGGCGCGACATAGCTGCGCGAGCCGCCTTTGATCACCCGCCACTGTGGGCGTTGGTTGACCGACAGCAAGCCGTGGTTGCGACAGAAGCGCACGAAGAACTCAAGCGGGAAGTGGAGCATGTCTGCGCGAGACATCGACCAGATCGCCGACCCCATTGGCACGACGTAATGATCGATGAAGCGTTGCCCATAGCGGTTCGCTTGAAGGTAGTCGCCCAGCGTGGTGCTGGCATCGATACGCTGGTTGTCCAGGTCGGCCAGTGCCTGACGGTTGAAACGCAGAATGTCCCGGATCATCCCCCAGAACCCTGGGGACACCAGGTTGCTGCGTTGGGCGAACAGGGTGTTCAGGTCGTGACCGTTATATTCCAGGCCCGTCATCGGGTCATGCACGGAAAAACTCATCTCGGTCGGCTGTGAAGGGACCTTGAGCTGGTCGAGCAAGCGGATGAAGTTCGGGTACGTCCAGTCGTTGAAGACGATGAAACCGGTATCTATCGCATGCTGCTGGCCTTTCCAGACCACATCAAGGGTGTGGGTGTGGCCCCCGACCCATTGCTCGGCCTCGAAAACCGTGACTTCGTGCTGGCGTGACAGCAAATGGGCGCAGGTCAGCCCCGCGATGCCACTGCCGATGATTGCTATACGCATGGATCATCATTCCTGTTCATGACGGGCGAGGCGTTGGCCCAGCGCCAGGCGCAGGCGCGCGGGCAGCGCCCCGAGCAGGCGCAACACCCAGGTGAAAAGACCGGGGAAGTTGATTTCCAGGGGGCGGCGGGGCAGGCGCCTGGCGATATGCCGGGCGGCACGCTGCGCAGACCACAGCTGTGGCATGGGGAAATCGTTGCGACGGGTCAGTGGCGTGTCCACGAAGCCTGGGCTCACCAGGGTGACCGCGATGCCTTCGCGTGCCAGGTCGATTCGCTGTGACTCCACCAGATAGCGCACCGCGGCCTTGGACGCGCCATAGGCGCCGGCGCGGGGCAAGGCCAGCCAGGTTACCGAACTGCCCATCACCACCAGGTGGGGGCGCTGGCCTGCGCGCAGCAAGGGCAGTGCTGCCGCCAGGCAGTAGCTGACGCCCAGCAGGTTGGTGCGCATGACGCGCTCGACCAGCGCCGGATCGAAATGCCCAGGCTCCAGGTATTCGCAGGTGCCGGCATTGAGAATGGCCATGTCCAGGCCTCCCCAGGCCTGCTCGATATGCGCAGCGATGCCGGCGACCTGCTCCGGGTTGTCAAGATCGCCAATGGCCAGCAATACCTGCCCAGGAAACCGTTCGGCCAGCGGGGCAAGGCGGTCGGCGTGGCGCCCGCCCAAGGCGACCTGGTGGCCTTGTTCCAGGAGGATTTGCGCGAGCGCGGCACCGATACCGCTGCTGGCGCCGGTCAGCCAACAGCGGCTCATGCCAGCCTGCCTTTGAGCCAGCGGATCGCAGTGCCCATGACGGGAAGGTGTTCATAAAGCAGGGCACCGGCGTCGAAATAGTCCTGGTGAAAATGCACACGGTCGCGCCAATGCAGGCAGCTGCACCCTTGCAACGTGATCGGCTGGCCCCCCGCCAGGCGCGGGTGGCAAAACTGCAGTGTCCAACGCAGGTACCCCTGCCCGGGCTTTACCTCGTCGGCGCTGGTGAAGGCGTAGCGGATATCGGTGGCGTTGGCGTACAACTGCTCGAAGTAGGCGCGCAGGGCCTGCAGCCCCTGTATCTGGTGCAGGGGATCACGGAAGGTGACATCGTCGCTGTACAGTTTATCCAGCGTGTCGAGGCTCGCCCCATCAAGGCGGGCGAAGCGCTCGGCGAACTGCTGTAGGTACGCTGACATACTGGGCTCCAGGAATCCTGTACAACATTGAATTGTTGTACAGGTATAACTGAAGCCTAAGCTTTTATCTATACAAGTCAACGTCCTTGTATAGGTTTTTTGTCAGCGCTTGGCCTGGCCCTGCTGCCGGCGCAGTTCTGCCACTTCAGCCTCCAGCTCGCGAACCCTTTCCTCGGCGAATATCTGCGCTGTGACATCGCGCTGGATGCCGATGTAGTAGGTTAGCTGGTCCGCCTCGTTGTGCACGGGTGTGATGGACAACTCGTTCCAGAACAGGCTGCCGTCCTTGCGGTAGTTGCGCAGCACCTGGCAGCAAGGGCGGCCTTCGCGGATCGCCTCGCGGATAATTGCGATGCCCGGCTGGTCGTGATCCTCGCCCTGAAGAAAACGGCAGTCCTGATAAAGGATATCGTCGGCGCAATAGCCGGTCAGGCGCTCGAAGGCCGGGTTGACGTAGATAAGGATGCTCTCATTGCCTTCCTGCTCGGCGACAACGATGCCATCGTTGGAATGTTCGACCATCAGTTGCAGGAGTTTTGCATTGATCATAGGGCTCACCTACAGGCATTTCGTATGCGATGTGCGCCAAAGGCTTCCGTGCAGTAGCTTTTGGCGCTGTTTGTTGCATGATGAACCAAGGAGGCTCGCCGCAGAAGGTGCATCTGGGTTTAGAATGTATCACCCCTTGAATGACACCTCGTTATGACCGACGCCACCCCACCCGAATTGCTACCCATGCGCGATGTGGTCAGCCTGACCGGCATCAATCCGGTGACCTTGCGTGCCTGGGAGCGGCGTCATGGGTTGATTCGCCCGCAGCGCACCGAGGGCGGCCATCGCTTGTACACGGCCCAGGATGTCCAGCGCATACGTGACATCTTGCGCTGGACCGCCAACGGCCTGCCCATCAGCAAGGTGGGTGACAGGCTCGCCGGCCAGCCTGAGGCGCCTGTGCAGCAGCCCTCGGCCTTTGACGACTGGCGCGCCGCCGTTGCGCGCGCTTCCAGGGCATTCGATGCGCAGGCGCTGGAAGCTATCCATGGGCAGCTGTTCACACTCTTGCCAAAGGCCACGGTGCTGCGGGACGTGCTGATGCCGGTTTGGCATGAGCTGGCTTCAGGCACTGCGCCAGGCCAGCGTAGCCAATGGTTGTTTCTCGATACGTTCTTGCGCGCCCGGCTGCTGCTGCGCTTGCAGATGAACCAGGTCGATGCGCCGCGGGTGCTGCTGGCGGGTACCGAGGGTCAAGCCGAATGCCAGGTGTTGTGCGCCGGGCTGCTGTTGAGCAGCGAGCGACAACGCATCGAAGTGCTCGGCTGCGGGCAGCCGCTGGAAGAGCTCCCGCTGCTGTGTGCGGCGATGCAGCCAGCGGCACTGGTGATCGCGCTGCAGCCACCGGTGAGCCCTGCCTTGGCCAAGCGCCTGCGCTCCCTGCAGATGGACATTGCTTGTCCGCTGGCCTTGACGGGCGAGGGGCTGGCCGGTGTGCAAGCGGCCTTGCACGGGCTGCCGGTGTGCCTGCTGCACGAGCAGGGTGCTGACGTCGCGCGCGTGCTTGACGCCTTGCTCAGGGGGGCGCTGGACGTTTGAGCCTGGCCCTGCGCGATGCTCAGGGTGGTTGGGTCGTTGCTCGGCATGCTTTTGGCCCTTATCGGCGTCGATGAACAAGATCCTCAAGCAGTCGGGGAGCAACACGCCGGTCATCGGCTTCCGTCTGCTACGCCGTTTCCAATGTCCTGTTAGCGGTCTGTGGGCCGGTGATCATTGCGCTGACCGGCACCTGAGGCCTCATTGCTCACGCGGTGTTTTCAGGTTTGGACGGGGCCGCGTGCCACTGCTCCTTGGGCACCCATTTGGGCTGCTCGGGATCGCTCAGGTAGTGAGGCGACATGATTTGCACCCCATACTCGTTGAACACGTCCTGGATATTGGCGTGCAACAGGCTCAAAAGCTGCGCGCGTGGCCTGGGCTCTGACGGGATGGCCTGGGCCACTAATCGATACTCGGGGTAGAAGTCCGACAGTGCCGTCTGGAATACCTGGGGCATGGGCGTTTGCAGCACGCCGTCGGTGCGCCGAGCCGCTTCCAGTAACATCGCCTCGACCTGACGCCACGGGGTGTCGTAGCCAATGGTCACCACGGTGTCGACCACATAGCCTGGCCCTTGCACGATTCTTGAGTAGTTCTTGGTCACCGAGCCGGTAATCATCGAGTTGGGAAGTGTCAGCACCTCGCCAAGCCCGGTGCGAATGGTCGTGGTGAACATGCCCACTTCGGTCACCGTGCCCTCGTAATCACCCACACGTACAAATTCACCGACGCGCAGCGTGCGCGTGTAGGTGAGAATCAGTCCGGCGGCGCCTTGGCCGATGACACTGGTCGCCCCCAGTGAAACCATCAGACCGAGCAACACTGACAACCCCTTGAAGGCATCGGTACCCGAGCCGGGTAGATAGGGGTAGGCCATCACCAGGGCGAAGAGCCAGATCGCCAGCGACGTCAGGCGCATGGTCGGTTGCAAGGTTTCGGCGGTCAGCCATTTCAATGTGCCCGGGCGTGCCATGCGCCTTAGCACACGTTTGGAGAAAGCGCTGATGCCCCGGGCGATGAAGAAGATCGACAATGCAACGGCCAGGCCGGGCATGGCACGCAAAATACCGCTGATCAGGTAGTTGAGCAGCGCCATCAGGTGGATATTGAGGCTTTCCCCCCAAGACCTTGTGTAGGGGAACTGAGACAGCACGAAGCCCAGCCATTGGTAGCAGAACAACAACACGACCAACCAGTACAGCAGCCAGAGTGAGCGGTCGATCAGGTAGTACAGGTTCTGCAGGTCGAACAGTTGCGTGTGGCCGACCTTAAGGCGCTCGGAGTGTTTGCCCATCAGTTTAGGCAGCAGTCCAAGGAGCTTGCGTCGACAGTAGCCTGCGGCCTTTACCAGCATGAAAAAGACCAAGGTTGCTGCAGCGCTGTAGCCTATCGCGGTGAGCAAGAACCGCAGGCTACGCGCCTGGCGGGTTTCCTCGACAACAAGGCGCAGGTTCTCGGCGGCCTGCTCGGCGGCTTCGCCTGTGGTAATGGTATCGGCCGCAGCATCCAGTGGCGTCACGATGAATGCACGGCGCCCGCCCAGCAGCACCAGGTAGCTGTGCAGGATAGGGTCGACGCGAACCTCCAGATCGTTTGTTTCCTGAAGCGTATCCTCGATGACCTTCTTGGCGCGCAGGGCACGCACCGTGGGTGTTTCGCCCAGCAGCGTCGCACGAAAGACCAGCACCGTGCGGTTGATGACGGTCAGCGGCGCGGGTTCGGCAATCACACCCTCTATCTCTGGCCCAGGCTGAGGGGTGTCCGCATGGAGCAGGGGCGAGAACAGCACGTGGATCAGTAGCATTAGCCCAGCAGCCCGCCCGAACCTGCGCTTGTTGCCCATTTAACAGCCCCTGTGCCGGCGTGTGGATTGCTACCAGCATAGTCGGCTTCAGCCAGCATTCAGTGGCTTAGTTCGCGGGCACGAGGATCACGAAGTTCTTCTTCATGTCTTCCACTACGGTCCATTTGCCCTTGGCGCCCGGTTCGATAATGAACGTGTCGCCAGCGGCCAGTGTGACCGGGGCGCAACCCTCAAGCTCAATGACGCAGCATCCACTCAGGACGTGGCAGAACTCCCACACTTTGTAGTCAATGCGCCACGCCCCGGTGCTGGCTTCCCATTCTCCGGAAATGCGACCTTGCTGTTCATCGTGATAGTACTTGGACGTCAGCGTGTGAGGGGTACCTTCCAGGACTTCTTCAAAAAACGGAAGGTCGCGCAGCGGTTGGATATCCAGTTCGCGGAACACGGTCAGTTTCTGGTTCATGGCTGTTTCTCGAGCACGTTGTGAGTAGGGCGATACATTAAATAGGCTTCACCGGTGACGCCCAGCATCGGGTGCGGAACGATCTGGCAGGTTTTAACAATTTGAAAACCATGACGTTCGTAGAAGCGGCGTGCACCATGGTTTTCTGCGTAATCGATCAGGCACAACCCATCAAGGCCCGCGTCGTCAGCGCGCTGCTGGGCGTGGCGAAGAAACTGGGCGCCCAGCCCCTGGCTCCGCCAGGCCTCATCCAGCGCCAGGCTGGATATGTACAAAGTATCGGGTATTTCCATGTCGGAATAAGGCGCGAGGACGGGGTCGGTCTCGACTGGCCTGTCAGGCGTTGCGCGCAAGGCATAGCTATGCATCATGCCGATGACGCGCCCTTCGAAAGTGGCCATCAGGCAGTTCTTGTATGAAAAGTCGCCCTGTTCTCTGGCATAGCGAGACGCACCGACACTCAGCAAGGCTTCTCCAGGTGCGGCGAGCTTGCTCCATATGTAATCGGCCATGCCCTCCGATGTCAGTTGAAAGAAGCGCGCAATATCATGCGCGTCCGAGACTCGAGCGGGTCTGAAGTCGATAGGCATGCACAGTGCTCCCATGGTGCCGGGGGTCAGTATTCAAGGGCTACGCCTTTGGCAGGGAGGCAGGGTAGACGGTTATAGCGGTTCCCATGATGCTCTGCGCGAACACCATCAGCATGGCCTGCGACACGCCTCATGGCCCGACCGATTTCAGGAGCAGGGACGCTCCGCCGGCGCCACCTGCACCGGGGTCATGCGCCAGTGCCCGGGCGGTTGGCAAGCAACTCGGCGACCAAGGCGCTGGTATCGACGATATCCAGTTGCGCCAGGCATCGCACGGGCAGGCGAAAGGGGGCGATGCTGTCGGCCACCAGTACCCGTTCGAACGCGCCGCTGTCGAACAGCTCGCCACCGGTGGTGAACAGGCCGTGGGTGGCCGCAGCCAGTAGGCGGCTGGCTCCGGCCTGCCGGCAGGCCTGGGCAGCGCGCAGCAGCGTCTGCCCCGTACTGATCAGGTCGTCGAACACGATAACGGTGCTGCCTGCCACGTTACCGACCAGGTGTTCGCCGCTCAGGCCTGCCTGTTGGCGGTGTTTTTCCATCATGGCCACCGAGACCGGGCGCGCCAGCAGGTGCGCCAGGACCTGGCGAAACTGCTCCGCACGTTTGACGCCACCCATATCTGGCGACACCACCGTGACCGCCTGCTCACCGAGGAGCGGGGCCAGGCGTTGGGCGAACAGTGGGGTGCATTGCAGGTTCCAGCTCGGGATTCGGTAGGCGTTGTCGAAGGCGCTGGGGTTGTGCACGTCCAGCGCCACAATGCGGTCCACGCCGCAACTTTCCATCAGCCGAGCCACATGGCGGGTGATGATAGCGTCCTGAAACTCCACCTTGCGGTCCTTGCGACCGTAACAGAGGTAAGGCGTGACTGCCGTCACCTGGCGGGCAGCAGCGTCCTTGAGCGCGCCACAGAAGAACAACAACCGGCATAGCTTGTCATGCGCGCTGTGGTGCGCGTCACCATACAGCGAGTGGAAGACGATGACCGATCGACCGTCCACCGATTCGCCAGGCCAGCACTTGTGCTCTCCGTCCTCGTAGTCGCGCTCTTCATGTGCAGACAGTGTCCTGCCCAGGCGTTGCGCCACGGCATTCCCATAGGCCTGGCTGCCTTGCAAGGCGAACAGTAACGGCGGTGTGTCATTCATGCCCTGCGCTCCAGAGGTCGTTCACAGCAACATGAGCTGCATGGCACTGTGCGGTTTGATGAATATCTAGTCGAGCATAGCCAGCGGGCGATCGTTCAACCGTGAATCGCCAGAATACTGGAGTGAACCTTGTACAGGGTTTGCTCGGTAGTACTGCCGACGACCTTGCTCATCCCCTCGTGGTAGAGCGTGCCCATCACCACCACATCGAAGCCTTGCTGGTTCGCGTATTCGCTGACCACGTTACGGGCAGCGCCCCGCACCAGGTGCAGGTGATCTGGCTTGATGCCATAACGGCCGCCGAACGTCGCCATGCGCTCGCGCGCACGACCGGACATTTCCTCGACCAGTTTGTCGGTCCAGGCCACGGGTGCGGCGGCATAGGCGACGAAGCTGGCGCTGGGTTCGTAGGCCTGCAGCAAATGCAGCTGCGCCTTGCAGCGTTGTGCCAGTGCCTGTGCCGATTGCAGGATGTGGTCGTTGAGCTTGTCGATCACCGGGTCGTGCTCGACCAGGTCCACGGCGACCAGTATGCGCGCTGGCAGCTGCGTTTCAGCCTGGGCTACCAGGTGCAGCGGGATCGGGCAGCGGCGTAGCAATTGCCAGTCCAATGGCGTGAGCAGGGCACGGCTCAAGGCGGTTTCGTGCTGGATGTCCTTGATCACCATCCCGACCCGGTGCAGTTGGGCCAGCCGGATCAAGTCCTTGAGCGGGTCTTGGTCGTCCAGTGTCTCGGCGTAGGCGGTAATGCCCAGCTCGCCCAGCGCCTTCACCTGCTCAGCGAGCCAAGCCTTGCGATGCTCGGCGTCCTGCTTGCGGGCGTTTTTGCGTAGCACCTGGTCCAGGGTTGCCAGGCGCGAGGGCAATTGACTGAGCGCCACCAGGTGCAAGGTAGCACCTGTCGCACTGCTCAGCGCTTGAGCACGCGTCAGGGCAGGCGAAGGGTGCAGGTCTGGATGGCAGATCAGCAGCAGTCTTGAGTAAGTATTCATGATGGCCTCCACCGCGGTGGCAGCCTCGATGAAGGCCCACCGGTTCAGGCCAAGCGTGACGCAGTGGGGCTCGATGACCTTGATATTTATCAAGATTGGCTGAATGCGGTGTACTCATGACCGGGTCGCAGAGCTCGGCATGTTTCTCGCTGCGCATCAACACTGTTCGCTGTTGTACAGCTAATCAGCAGTGATGTCGTCCTGCAGGCATTAAAGCTGCTTCGAGTAATCTCTATGTCATTGTAAATAAAGAAAATATTTATTGGCATGGAATGTGTTGATAGAGCATTGAGAGGCGCCGAAACAGGGTGCCGAGCCTATCGATCAGGAGCTCCCATGCCACGTGAAATTCGTTTGAACGCCTTCGAGATGAACTGTGTCGGCCATCAGTCGCCCGGACTCTGGAGGCACCCCAAGGATCGCGCCTGGCAATACAAGGATCTGGAGTACTGGACGGATCTGGCCAAGTTGCTTGAGCGCGGTAAGTTTGACGGCATCTTCATCGCCGACGTGATCGGCATCTACGACGTGCTGGGCGGCAATGGCGATGCGGCCATCCGCCAGGCGACCCAGGTTCCGGTCAATGATCCGCTGGCGCTGATCACCCCAATGGCGCTGGTTACCGAACACCTCGGTTTTGGCCTCACCGCCTCGCTGACGTTCGAGCACCCGTATCCTTTCGCCCGGCGCCTGTCGACCCTGGATCACCTGACCAAGGGGCGCATCGGCTGGAACATCGTTACCTCGTACCTCGACAGCGGCGCGCGCAACCTCGGGCAGAAGGCGCTGAGCGACCACGATGCGCGCTACGACTACGCCGACGAATACCTTGAAGTGCTCTACAAGCTGTTCGAGGGGAGCTGGGAAGAGGGCGCTGTGCTGCGTGATCGCGAGCGCGGCATTTTCAGCGATCCCAGCAAGGTTCATGAGATCCGCCACCAGGGCAAGCACTTCCAGGTGCCCGGCATCCACCTCTGCGAGCCTTCGCCGCAGCGCACGCCGGTGCTCTATCAGGCGGGGGCGTCGAGCCGTGGCAAGGACTTCGCAGCCGGACACGCCGAGTGCGTGTTCGTCGCCGCACCGTCCAAGGTGATCCTGAAGAAAATCGTGGCCGACATCCGCCGTCGCGCTGCCGAGGCCGGGCGTGATCCACGCAAGGTGCTGATTTTCAACCTGCAGACAGTGATCGTCGACGAGACCGACGCCAAGGCTCAGGCCAAGTGGCAGGAGCTCACGTCATATACCAGCTACGAAGGTGCGCTGGCGCTGATCTCGGGATGGACGGGTATCGACTTCGGCCAGTACCGGCCCGACCAGGTGCTCAAGCATATCCATACCAATGCCATTCAGTCGGCAGTGGAAACCTTTTCCACCGCCGACCCCAATAAGCAATGGACGGTGCAGGAACTGGCCGATTGGGTTGGTATTGGCGGCTTCGGCCCGCTGATCGTCGGCAGTGCGCAGACCGTCGCCGACGAGCTGCAGGCCTGGGTCGAGGAAACAGACGTGGACGGCTTCAACCTGGCTTACGTCCTGGCCCACGAAACCTTCCGCGATGTGGTCGAGCTGTTGGTGCCCGAGTTGCAGAAACGCGGTGTGTACAAGACCGAATATCGTTCCGGAACCCTGCGCGAGAAGCTGTTCGGGGATGGCCCGCGACTGCCCGCCAACCATCCTGGCGCCGGCTATCGCGACCTCAGCCAGCAGCGCGAAAACGTCGGTGTCAACCTGGCCGAGCCGGCCTGAATCGGCAGAGGAGTCATCGCATGAGCATTCATGAACGCTATCTGCCGTTGCCCGACGTAGTGGCCGACAGCGCCCTGACGGCGCTGCAGCGTTGGGCCAGAGAACGGCCGACACAAATCGCCCTGCGTCATCGCCGTCTTGGTGTGTGGAAGGCCTGGCGCTGGATCGATGTGCAGCACGAGGTCGAGCGGGTTGCCAACGGCTTGCGCCAGCAGGGGTTCGGCCCCGGGCAGCGCCTGGCATTGAGTGGCGCCTTCGAGCCGAGCCTGCTGATTCTGGCGTTGGCTGCCCACCCGCTTGGCGGCCAGAGTCTGGTGATTGGCCGCGGCAGCCGTGGCGATGAGCTGCAACGGCAACTGCGCCAGGCGCGCCCGACGTTCGCCTTCGTCCAACGCCGTGAAGACGTGTCGCACTGGTTGGGCAGCGGCCTTGCCGAGCTGTGGCCACTGCGTTTGTTTTCCGCCCAGGCCAATGTCGTGAGCAACGGCTTGTGGCAGGTGCAGCCGCTGTCGACGTTATTTGTCGGCGAGGCGCCGGTGGCGCAGCGTCAGGGTTGGGCGCAGGGCGCCGAAGATGACGTGCTGTGGGTCGATGGGGGCACCGAATGGCGTGAGGGACTGGGGCATTTGCTGAGCCGTTGGTTGCACCATGGCGAAAGTCTAGCCTTCCCGGAAACGAGCGAGTCTGCTGGTCGCGACCGTCGCGAAATCGCCCCGACCGGGTTGTTGTTGTCCGCTGCGGGGGTCGAGGCGCTGGCGGGCGAAATCGATGCCCGCCTGGCGCCACCAGACAGTTGGCGACGGCGTCTGTGTGACTGGACGCTGGAGAATCCACACCAGGGCTTGCGTCGCTGGCTGAAGCAGCGGGTGCGGCGTCTGCTCGGCTTCCATCGCTTGCGCCGGATCGAGGTGCCAAGTGCGTCTGCCAGCGTGGCGCTACAAGGCCCGGCACGCTTGTCATGGCTGCACGAATATCTGGAGCGCGCGGCATGAGTGCATTGCTGGAGGTGCGCAACGTGTCGCTGTCGTTCAAGGGCGTGAAGGCGATTTCCGACTTGTCCTTCAGCGTCAGGCGCGGCGAGATCTGCGCCCTGATCGGGCCGAATGGCGCCGGCAAGAGCTCGCTGCTGAACATCCTCAATGGCGTCTACCGGGCCGATGCCGGCCAGCTGTTCTTCGCCACCGAGCCGTTGCGCCGGCCGCACCCGCTGCAGGCGGCGCGGCTGGGGATCGGCCGTACCTTCCAGAACAATGCGCTGTTCAAGAAGATGAGTGTGCTGGACAACCTGCTTACCGGTCTGTCGCGTTTCCAGCGCAGTTTCTTTCTCGAACAGGCACTGGGCCTGCCACGTGCCCGGCGCGAGGCCCGGGCTTTCGCCGAGCGCGCCGAGCAGGTGCTGGAGTTCCTCGAGCTGCAGCCCTGGCGCGACGTTGCCGTGGGCAGCCTGGCCTATGGCCTGCAGAAACGCGTGGAGCTGGGGCGTGCGCTGATCGCGCAGCCGACCCTGCTGCTGCTCGACGAGCCGATGGCGGGGATGAACGCCGAAGAGAAACAGGACATGAGCCGCTTCATCGCCGATATCAACCGTGATCTCGGCACCACGGTGATTCTCATCGAACACGACATTCAGGTGGTCATGGGGCTGTCCAGCCACGTGGTGGTACTGGACTACGGGCGCAAGGTCGGCGATGGCACACCGGCCGAAGTGCAGGCCAATCCCGATGTGATCGCCGCCTACCTGGGAGCGCCATACGGATGAACTTCTTCCTGGAAACCTTGATCGGCGGCTTGCTCGCCGGCACCCTGTATTCGCTGGTGGCCATCGGCTTCGTGCTGATCTACAAGGCCAGCGGCGTGTTCAACTTCGCCCAGGGCGCGATGCTGCTGTTTGCTGCGCTGACCTTCGTCAGCCTGCACGAGCAGGGCCTGCCGTTCGCCCTGGCGTTGGCCCTGACCGTACTGGTGATGATCGTCGGCGCGCTGCTGATCGAGCGCCTGGTGCTGCGGCCCCTGGTCAATCGCTCGCAGATCACCCTGTTCATGGCCACCCTTGGCCTGTCGTTCATCATCGAGGGCCTGGCCCAGGGCTTGATGGGCGCCCAGGTACGCGCGCTGGATCTGGGCATCGAGGACGTCCCGCTGTTCGTCGGCGAACTGATGATCAGCCAGTTCGACCTGGTTGCCTCCGGCGTTTCCGCCTTGTTGGTGGCGGTGCTGGCGCTGCTGTTCAACAAGACCCGCATCGGTGTGGCCTTGCGTGCGGTGGCCGACGATACCCGCGCGGCGCTGTCGCTGGGCATCAACCTCAACCGCATCTGGCAGATCGTCTGGGCCGTGGCCGGAATGGTCGGGCTGGTGGCCGGGCTGCTCTGGGGGGCGCGTCAGGGCGTGCAGTTCTCGCTCTCGCTGGTCGTGCTCAAGGCGCTGCCGGTGCTGATCATCGGCGGCTTCACCTCGATTGGCGGAGCCATCGTCGGCGGGCTGATCGTCGGTGCCGCCGAGAACCTCGCCGAAGCCTACATAGGCCCGCTGATCGGCGGAGGCATCACGCCCTGGTTCGCTTATTTCCTTGCCCTGATCTTCCTATACATCCGTCCGGCCGGCCTGTTCGGCGACCGGACCACCGAACGGGTATGACGCAATGACCGCTACCGTTTCACGCTTGGGCGCCGGCTTCGACGAGGCGCCGCTGACCCTGGTGCGCCGTCGCTGGCCAGTGGGCCTGCCGTTGTTGCTGCTGGTGGCCTTCGTCGGCTTGCCCTGGCTGGGCAACGACTACTGGCTCAACGCGATCCTGATTCCCTTCCTGGTGCTGTCGCTGGCCGGGCTGGGGCTGAACTTGCTCACCGGCTACACCGGGCAGACCTCGGTCGGTGCCGCCGGCTTCATGGCGGTGGGCGCCTTCGCCACCTACGGCCTGCTGCTGCGTGTGCCTGGGCTCCCGTTGCCGCTGGCGCTGATCGGCGGCGGGCTGATTGCCGGCCTGGTCGGCTTGCTGTTCGGCATACCCAGTTCGCGGATCAAGGGTTTCTACCTGATGGTCACCACGCTGGCTGCGCAGTTCTTCCTCGAATGGGTGTTCGCCAAGTTTCCCTGGTTCTACAACCATGCCTCGTCCGGCACCATCAGCGCACCGCGCCTGGAGTTGTTCGGTCACAGCCTGGCCTCGCCGGTAGGTCGCTACCTGCTGACCCTGAGCTGCGTGGTGCTGCTGACCTGGGTCGCGGTCAACCTGGTGCGTAGCCAGGTCGGGCGCAACTGGATGGCGATCCGCGACATGGACACCGCCGCCTCGGTGATCGGCATTCCGGTGGAGCGCTACAAACGCCTGGCCTTCGCCGTCAGCTCTTTCTACCTGGGCATCGCCGGGGCGCTCTGGGCCTTCGCCTACCTGGGCACGTCCAGTGCCGGCAGCTTCGATATCAACCGCTCGTTCCAGATCCTCTTCATCATCATCATCGGTGGCATGGGCAGCATCGCCGGCAATTTCATCGGCGCGGCTTTCATCAGCCTCACACCGATTCTGCTCAGCCATGCCGGGCAGTGGCTGTTCGGCGGCAACGTCGATGCCGGGCAATTGCAGAACCTGCAGAAGATCCTCTTCGGCAGCCTGATCATCTGGTTCCTGATCAAGGAGCCGGAAGGCCTGGTACGCCTGCTCGGCGACCTGCGCGAACGCATCAGGGTCTGGCCGCTGCGATTCTGAGCACGACCGCCTCTTTCCATGAACCTTGACCCGACCGCGGGAAAGGAGGTTTTCACCCCAGCACAAGAAGTTCACACCATGCGCAAACCCTTGCATCGTCACCTGCTCGTCAGCCTCTTTGTGCTAGGCGCCCAGGCCCTGTCTCCGGTCGTCACCCAGGCCGCCGACAACCAGCAGTTCATTCCCATGGCCACTTACCGGGTCGGCGCCTATGCCTCCAGCGGGATTCCCTGGTGGGCCGGAGAGATCGACTACTTCCGTTACATCAACGAGGTGGAGGGCGGCATCAACGGCGTCAAGCTGGTCTGGCAGGAGTGCGAGACCGAGTGGAACGTCGACCGTATCGTCGAGTGCTACGAGCGCTACAAAGATGGCCAGGATGGCGCGCCGACGGCGTTCTTCTTCACCCACAGCACTCCGGGCTCCTATGCGCTGATGGAGAAGGGCGCGGCCGACCGCATCCCGCTGATCGATGGTGCCGGCGGGCGCACCGAGTCTACCGACGGCAGCGTGTTCCCCTATGCCTTTCCACTGCTGCTGAACTACTACGGGCAGGCCTCGGTGGGCATCAACTACATCGCCGAGCGCGAGGGCGGCTTCGACAAGCTCAAGGGCAAGAAGATCGTCACCGTCTACCACGACTCGGCGTATGGCCGGGAAACCCAAGCGCCGATGAAGCTGCTGGCGGAAACCTACGGCTTCGAGAACATCCAGATCCCGGTGGCCGATCCGGGCAATGAGCAGTCGGCGCAGTGGCGCCAGGTGCGGCAGATCAAGCCAGATTGGGTGTTCCTGCGTACCTGGGGCGTGTCCACTCCGGTTGGCATAAAGACGGCCGCACGCTTCGGCATCCCGGTCGAGCGCATCATCGGCGACGTCTGGGCCGGCTCCGAGGCCGACGTGCTCCCTGCAGGCACGGCGGCCAAGGGCTACCAGGCCCTGGCGCCGTTCCCCGGTGGCGACGGTTTCGAGATTCACCAGCGCCTGCGCCAGCACATCCTCGATGCCGGCAAGAGCGACCTGAAGGATAAGCGCTACTTCGGCAAGGTGTACTACAACATCGGCCTGATCAATGCCGCGATTGCCGTCGAGGCGCTGCGCACCGCCCAGGGCAAGTTTGGCAACCGCCCGCTCAATGGTGAGGAAGCGCGCTGGGGCTTCGAGCACCTGAATATCGACGCCGCGCGCCTCAAGGCCAGTGGCTTCGAAGGGCTGCTGCCACCGCTGCAGCTGTCCTGCTCTGATCACGAGGGCGGTGGTGCGGCCCGCGTTCAGCAGTGGGACGGCGAGAAATGGGTGCTGGTGACCGACTGGATCCAGGCCGACCGCACCACCTTGCGTCCGCTGATCGAGGCCAAGTCCGCCGCCTATGCCCAGGAGAAGGGCATCACCCCGCGTAATTGCGCCAACGAGCAATAAACCCCCATGACCTGCGCCCGGCCACCGTCGCGTGGGTCGGGCGCCTGAGGAGAAAGACCATGCATGCAACGCTGAAACGCAGTGTCGCCGCCTTTGGCCTGGCGCTCGCGAGCTACGCCGCGATGCCGTCGGCGGCCCAGGCGGCCAATGAACAATTCTTCCCGCTAGCCACCTACCGAGTCGGTGCCTATGCCTCCAGCGGCATTCCGGTGTGGGCCGGGATGATCGACTACCTGCGCTACATCAACGACGTCGAAGGCGGCATCAATGGCGTCAAGCTGGTCTGGCAGGAGTGTGAGACCGAGTGGACGGCGGAGAAGGGCATCGAGTGCTACGAGCGCTTCAAGAACGGCCTCAATGGCGCTCCGGTAGCGGTCTACCAGCCCAATGGTGCGCCGGCTGCCTATGCCCTGGCGGACAAGGCCGAGGCCGACCGGATCCCGCTGATCACCCTCGGCTATGGTCGAACCGAGGCCACCGATGGCCGCGTCTTTCCCTACAACTTCCCGGTGATGCTGACCTTCTACAGCGAGGCTTCTGCATTCATCAACTACGTGGCCGAGCGCGAGGGTGGGCTGGACAAGCTCAAGGGCAAGAAGATCGCCACCGTCTACCACGACTCCGCCTATGGCCGGGAAACCCAGGGGCCGCTGAAGCTGCTGGCGGAGAAGTACGGCTTCGAGAACATCCAGATTCCCGTCGCCGACCCGGGTAACGAGCAGGCCTCGCAGTGGCGCCAGGTGCGCCAGCTCAAGCCGGACTGGGTATTCCTGCGCACCTGGGGCGTGTCCACCCCGGTGGCGATCAAGACTGCGGCGCGCTTCGGTTTTCCGGTCGATCGCATCGTTGGCGACATCTGGGCCAGCTCCAATGAAGACGTGCTGCCGGCCGGCGAGGCGGGCAAGGGATATCTGGCCCTGACGCCCTATCCGGGCGGTGCCGACTTCGACATCCACCAGCGCATCAAGGCACACATCCTCGACAAGGGCAAGAGCGACCTCAAGGATCCGAAGAGCTTCGGCAGCGTCTACTACAACTCCGGCTTGGTGAATGCCGCCATCGCCGTCGAGGCGATCCGCGCCGCGCAGAAGCACTTCGGACCGCGGCCGCTCAATGGCGAGGAAGGTCGCTGGGGCTTGGAACACCTCGATCTCGACGATGCGCGGCTCAAGGCGATCGGTTTCCTGGGGCTGATGCAGCCGCTGAAGCTGTCGTGCAGCGACCACGAGGGGGGCGGTGCCGTCAAGGTGCAGCAGTGGGATGGCCAGCAGTGGAAGCTGATCACCGATTGGGTGCAGGCCGATCATGTCACCCTGCGCCCCCTGATTGACGCCAAGGCTGCCGAGTACGCGAAAGAGAAAGGCGTGACCCCCCGTGCGTGTGACGCGCCGTGAGCGCTCGCTTTTCACCTGTGGCAGGAGCTTTAGCCGCGACCGGCACGGGCAACGCATTTCAAGGCTTTGGGGCGGCAGGCGCCGCCCGCTGAACGACGACCAGAGGGCAACAATCCATGACCAGTGCGACTCTTCCAGCCGCCGTCAGCAGTGAGCTGCTGGCAGTGGAGGACATCGAAGTGATCTACGACGGCGCAATCCTCGCCGTGGCCGGTGTATCCCTGCGGGTCGGGCAGGGCGATATCGTCGCCTTGCTAGGCGCCAACGGTGCTGGCAAGAGCACCACACTCAAGGCTATTTCCGGCCTGGTGCAGGCCGACCGGGCGCAGGTCAGCCGTGGCCATATCCGCTTCCAGGGGCAGGACACCGCCGGTGTCGCGGCCAACCTGCTGGCACGCCAGGGTATCGTCCATGTGCTGGAAGGACGGCATGTGTTCGCCCACCTGACCATCGAGGAAAACCTGCGCAGTGGCGGCTTCCTGCGTAACCCGACGCGGCGCCAACTGGAGCAGGATCTGGAGCGCATCTATGCCTGGTTCCCGCGCTTGAAGACCAAGCGCAAGACTCAGGCTGGGCTGACTTCCGGCGGTGAGCAGCAGATGCTCGCCATCGGCCGCGCGCTGATGACCAAACCGCGCCTGGTGCTGCTCGACGAACCCTCGATGGGCTTGGCGCCGATCCTCGTCGAGGAGATCTTCGCCATCGTCGCCCAGCTCAATGCGCAGGAGGGCGTGAGCTTTCTGGTGGCCGAGCAGAACATCAACGTTGCCCTGCGCCATGCTAGCCATGCCTACATCCTGGAGAACGGCCGGGTGGTGGGTGAGGGCAGTGCTGCCGAGCTGGCCGCGCGGGAAGATATTCAGCATTTCTACCTGGGCGGCAAGGCTGACTGAGCGGTGGCGAGGGCTGTGGAACGCTGTGGTCATACCGCCTTTTACTGAGTAGGTGATGTTCCATTCAACGCGGCCCAGGCCGCGTTTTTTTGTCCTGACGAAAGCGCTGTGGCGCCGGCAACAGCAGTTGTGCAGATTGCTCCGCAGACGGTGCATCATATTGTTGAGTAGATTGTTCAAGTGATTGAATAACAATGATTTTTTCTGTTGGCATGGTTGTTGGAATAACTGGATTTACAGCGCCTGGAAAGGCGCCTACCTCGTCATTCCAAGGATCACTGCCATGCGCTCTACCGCTTGCTACAGAACAGCTCTTTCTCTGGCCATCCTGCTGGCCGGCCCCGCGTTTGCCGACAGCGATGATGAAGGCTTCATCGACGGCACGCAGATCCATGTGCTCAACCGCAACTTCTTCTTCAGCCAGGACTATCGCAACGGCGACTTCACCCTCAACCCCAACAAGGGTGAGCGGCAGAGCCTGCATCGTGAATGGGGCCACGGCATCATCGCCAATCTGCAATCCGGTTTCACCCGTGGCACTGTCGGCTTCGGCGTGGATGTGCAGGGGCTGGTCGGGCTCAAGCTCGATGGCGGCAATGGGGCAGTCGGCAATGGTGTCGGCGTGCCCGGCATCGTGTCGCGCTCGGGGAGCAACTTCGATGGCGAGCCCAAGGACAGCTACGGCAAGGTTGGTGCCGCGCTCAAGGTGCGCGCCTTCGACACCGAACTGCGCTATGGCGACGTGAGCCCGACCAGCCCGGTGCTGCACGCCAGCGACATTCGCCTGCTGCCGCAGACACTGCGCGGCTTCATCTTCAACAACAACTCGCTGGATGGCCTGAGCCTGCAGGGCGGCAAGCTGGAGTCGAGCAGTGACCGCAACGCCAGCAACCACCGTGGTGATCTCGGCACCGTCTATGCCGGGCGTATCAAGGGCGCCAACGATGTGGCGTACCTGGGTGGCGATTACCAGTTCAACGACCAGCTCACCTTGCGCCTGCACAGCAGCCGCCTCGACGACGTATGGAACCAGTCGTTCTTCAGCGTCGACCATGTGCAGCCGCTGGGTAGCGAGCTGAGCCTGAAGACCGGCCTCAATTATTACCGCACCCGTGACAGCGGCCAGGCGCTGGCCGGCCAGATCGACAACGACTCATGGAGCGTGCATGCCGGTCTGGCTGCCGGCGCTCATGGCTTCAAGCTGTCCTACACACGCATCGATGGCGACACGCCGTTCGACTACGTGTGGAACACCTATGACCTGCAACTGGATGCCGCCTCGCAGGTTTCCGACTTCAACAACCCCAATGAGCGAGCCTGGGAAGCCCGTTACGACTATGACTTCGCCACGCTTGGCGTGCCTGGGCTGAGCCTAACGGCCCGCTACGTGCGCGGTACCGACATCGACGGAACGCGCGCGGGTGGCGCTTACAGCTACTTCAATGGTACCGAGGACGGCCGCCACTGGGAGCGCAACCTGTGGCTGAAGTACGTGCTGCAGAGTGGGCCGGCCAAGGACCTCTCGTTCAACTTGATGCAGGCCACCCACCGCGTCGGTGGCGATCACGTCGCCGAGTCCAACGTCGACGAACTGCGCCTGATCGTCCAGTACCCGCTGGATATCAGCCTCTGAGAACCTGCTCACGATCTCGCGAGATAACGCCATGCAACACCGATGGCGGCCCCGCAAAAACAGGCGAGTCGCGGTCGGAGTCGCGCTCGACTTCACCCGCTGTAAATGAGCAGTCCGACCACGCTGGCGCTCCAGCTTTTTTTTAACGCAGGAGGGCCGACGCGCAGCAGGTCGTGAACAGGTGCTGAGGCAAGTGTCCGCCCGGCAACAGCCAATCCACAGTTTGCCGCCACAGGTGCTTTTCCAATTATCTGGATTGCGCATCAAGTCATTGAATATGAAAGATTTTCCAGGTTGGTACGGGCTGTGCAGTAGCCCTGGAGAATCCATCACGCTTGGAGCAACACATGACTCAGTCACAACCCGCCGATCTGCGCGAGCAGGTCAGCTCGACGCCTCGGCGCCCGGCACAGATCATCCGTAGCGACGCCGAAGCCATCGAGGTGGCGCAGCGCTTGGCCGAGGATTTTGCCCGTGAGGCAGCCTGGCGTGATCGCGAGCGGCGCCTGCCCTGGGAGGAACTGGATCGCTTCTCCGAAAGCGGTCTGTGGGCAATCAGCGTGCCCAAGGCGCACGGCGGCGCCGGGGTATCTTATGTCACCCTCAGCGAGGTGATCGCGACTATCTCCGCCGCCGATTCATCGCTCGGCCAGTTGCCGCAGAACCACTTTGGTGTGCTCAGCAACCTCGGCCTGACCGGCAGCGAGGCGCAGAAGCGCCGCTACTACGCCAAGGTGCTGCAAGGCTACCGTTTCGGTAACGCCTTTTCCGAAGCGCGCAGCCAGTACGTCACCACCTTCCAGACGCAGATCCGCTTCGACGGCGACAGCGCCGTGCTCGATGGCGAGAAGGCCTACTGCACGGGGGCGCTGTTCGCCCACATCGTCCCGGTCGCGGGTGTCGACGAGGAGGGCCGCCCGCACATCGCCTTCGTGCCACGCGATGCAGCTGGCCTGACGGTGATCGACAGTTGGGATGGCTTCGGCCAGCGCATCACAGCCAGCGGCCAGGTGCGTATCGAAGGCGTGCGAGTGCCAGCGAGCGAGGTGATACCGGCCTGGAAGGCCTACGACCAGCCAACCGCTGATGGCCCGATCTCGCAGATTATCCAGGCCGCCGTGGACACCGGCATCGCCCGTGGCGCCTTTGCCGAAACCCTGCGCGTGGCGCGTCAGGCACGCCCGTGGGTCGACAGCGGCTTGCAGCACGGCTGGCAGGATCCACTTGGCCAGGCGCTAATCGGCGAGCTGGCCTGGCGCCTGCAGGCGGCCGAGGCGATCTTGCAGCGCGCTGCCGAGGCGGTCGATCGCGCCGTCGCCGAGCCTGGCGAAGAGCACGTTGCTGAAGCCTCAGTGGTGGTCGGCCAGGCCAAGGTGCTGTCTACCGAGATTTCCCTTGAGGCGTCCAGTCGCCTGCTGGAGCTGGGCGGCACGCGCAGCGTCTCGGCCAGCCAGGGGCTGGACCGCTTCTGGCGCAATGCGCGCACCCACACGCTGCATGACCCGGTGCGCTGGAAGTACCACCTGGTCGGCAATCAACTGCTCAACGGCGTCAAGCCGCAACGTCATTCCTGGAACTGAGGTCACGCCATGTCCAACACCCATTCCCAAGGCCGGGGTGACCTGGCCCACGCCCGTCATGTCGAGGCAGCTCTGCTTGACTACCTGCGCGGGCAGAGTGCTCGCCATGAAGCGCTGGTCATCGCTGCAGTCGGCGAGTTGCGCATCCGTATCGACGCCGCCGACGCGTTGCTGGCACGCGCCGACGCCTCGCAGTCGGCCGCCATCACTTTTCGTTTGGGCGCCGCCGAGGCCGCGCGCCTGGCCGCGCAGACGCATTTCGAACTGGTGGGCAGTAGTCTGCCGCGTCCGCAGCCGGGCAGCGCCGAACCGGCACTGCCCACTCAACGGCGACTGCTCGGCGACCACTACCTCAACGGCGCCGCCTTGGCAGATCAGCAAAGGGTGCAAGCATGAGTCGAATCCTGACGTTGCTCACCGCCCTGGTGCTGGCATTGGCGGGCGGCCTGACACAAGCCGAGGAGGAGGGCGAGGCCGTGCCGTCGCTGGCCGGCAAGCGCATTGCCGTGAGCATGACTGGCACCAGTCATTACTTCGACATCAAGGCGTTCCAGGCGCAGGTCAATGAGATCAAGCGCCTGGGCGGCACGCCGATCACCCTCGACGCCGGGCGCAACGACCGCAATCTGGTCACACAACTGAACACGGTGGTCACGCAAAAGCCCGATGCGGTGATTCAGACCCTCGGCACCCTGAGCGTGATCGACCCCTGGCTCAAGCGCATCCAGGCCGCAGGCATCCCGCTGTTCACCATTGATGTGCCATCGCAGTACAGCCTCAACAACACCACCTCGGACAACGTCGCGGCCGGCCGCGCGTTGGCCGAACAGCTGGTGCGCGACACCGGCGGCAAGGGCCGCATCCTGGTGTTCAACGGCTTCTACGGGGTGCCGGTCTGTGCGATCCGCTACGACGAGTTGAAGAAGGTACTGGCCGATCATCCGCAATTGCAGATCGTCCAGCCGGAGCTGCGTGACGTGATTCCCAACACCGTGCAGGACGCCCGCAGCCAGATCGCCGCGCTCCTGAACAAGTACCCCAAGGGCGATATCGCCGCCATCTGGTCGGCCTGGGACATCCCTCAGCTCGGCGCCAGCCAGGCGCTGATCGACACCGGGCGCAGTGAGATCCGCACCTATGGTGTGGACGGCACGCCGGAGGTACTGGAGCTGATCGCCCATGACAACTCGCCCATCGGCGCGGTGGTTGCGCAGCAGCCCGACCTGATCGGCCGCACCGCCGTGCGCAACGTTGCCCGCTATCTGGCCGGCCAGCGTGATCTGCCGAAGGAAACCCATGTCGCCGCGCTATTGACGACCCGCGACAACCTGGCTCAGGTCAAGCACCTGCGAGGTGACCAATGAGTGACAACGACTGCTCCGGCATTTCCCGGCGCTGCCTGCTCGGCGCGTCTTCGGCGATGCTCGCTCTCGGGCTCGCCGCACCATTGACCCGCACCATGGCGGCTGGAGCCGACAGCGGTGCCGAGGCCAGTGCCACAGTGCCTTCGCTGAAGGGCAAGCGCATCGCCATCAGCACCGTGGGCACCAGCATCTACTTCGACAGCCGGGCCTTCAAGGCGCAGGTCGAGGAGGTACAGCGCCTGGGCGGCACGCCGATCACCCTGGATGCCGGGCGCAACGACAAGGCCATGGTGACCCAGTTGCAGAATCTGGTGACGCAGAAGCCCGATGCAGTGATTCACACCCTCGGCACGCTGAGCATCATCGAGCCCTGGTTCAAGCGCATCAGCGCCGCCGGCATCCCGCTGTTCACCATCGAGGTGCCGTCGCAGTACGCGGTCAATACGATTTCCGCAGACAACTGGAGCACGGGTTTGCTGCTGGCCAAGCAGTTGGTGGCCGATCTGCGCGGCAAGGGCAGGGTGCTGCTGTTCAATGGCTTCTATGGCGTGCCGAGCTGCGGCATTCGCTATGACCAGTTGAAGCTGGTGAGCAAGTTCTACCCGCAGATCGAGTTCATCCAGCCGGAGTTGCGCGACGTGATTCCCAACACCGTGCAGGATGCCCGCAGTCAGGTTGCCGCCTTGCTCAACAAGTACCCCAAGGGTGAGCTCGACGCGATCTGGGCGGCCTGGGATCTGCCGCAGCTCGGTGCCAGCCAGGCGCTGATCGAAGCCGGGCGCAATGAAGTGCGCACCTATGGCGTCGACGGTACGCCCGAGGTGCTGGAACTGCTGCGCCAGCCCGGCAGCCCGGTGGCTGCAGTGGTGGCGCAGCAGCCTGCGTTGATTGGCCGGACGGCGGTGCATAACGTCGCCCGCTATCTGGCCGGCGAGCACGATCTGCCGCCCGAAACCTTCGTCGAGACCCTGCTGACCACGGCGGGCAACGTCGATGACGTCAAACGCATCCGAGGCGACGCATGAGTACGCCGGTGCTGGAGCTGCGTGGCATCGTCAAGACCTTCGGTGCCACCCGGGCGCTCGACGGCGCCAGCCTGCGGGTGGCGGCGGGCAGCGTGCACGGTCTGGTGGGCGAGAACGGCGCCGGCAAGTCTACGCTGATCAAGGTGCTGGCCGGCATTCACCGCCCGGACGCCGGCAGCCTGCTGCTCGACGGCCAGCCGCACAGGCATTTCAGCCCGCGCCAGGTGGAGCGCCTGGGCATTGGCTTCATCCACCAGGAACGCTTGTTGCCGGCCCGTTTCACCGTGGGTGAAGCCTTGTTCTTCGGCCACGAACGGCGATTCGGGCCCTTGCTCGATCGCCGCTCCCAGCAGCGCGAGGCCGCGCGTCTGCTGGACGACTACTTCGGCCTGCGACTGCCGGCGAATGCGCTGATCGGTGAACTGAGCAGCGCCGAGCAACAGATGGTGCAGATCGTCCGCGCGCTGCTGATCAAACCGCGTGTGCTGGTGTTCGACGAACCCAGCGTGGCCCTGGTGCAGCGTGAGGTGGAGCGTTTGCTGCGGATCGTCCAGCGCCTGCGTGACGATGGCCTGGCGATCGTCTACATCTCCCATTACCTGCAGGAAATCGAGGCCCTGTGCGACCGCGTGACGGTACTGCGCAACGGTCGCGATGTCGCTGAAGTCTCCCCGCGCAACACGTCGCTGGAGCAGATCACCCGCCTGATGGTCAACCGCGAAGTCGGCGAGCTGTACCCCAAGGTAGCGGTGCCTGCCGGTGCGCTGTTGCTCGACGTACGCGGGCTGGGTCGGGCACGGGCCTACCAGGGCATCGACCTGCAGGTGCGCCGTGGCGAGATCGTCGGCCTCACCGGGCTGGTGGGCTCGGGCGCCAAGGAGTTGCTACGCAGCCTGTTCGGCCTGGCGCCACCGGACAGCGGCGAGGTGCGCCTGGACGGGCAACCGTTGTCCTTGCGCAGCCCGCGCGAAGCTGTCGCCCAGGGCGTCGCGCTGATGCCCGAGGAGCGCCGTCGGCAAGGCGTGGCGCTCGACCTGAGCGTGCAGGAGAACACCACCCTGGCGGCACTGTCGCGCTTCGTCCGCCTGGGGCTGCTGTCGCCGGCGCGCGAGCGGCATACCACCCTGGAGCTGATCGAGCGCCTGAGGATCAAGGCCCCTGGCGCGCATGCCAAGGTGCGTCAGCTCAGCGGTGGCAATCAGCAGAAGGTGGCGCTGGCCAAGTGGTTCGCGCGGTGTTCCAGCCTGTACCTGCTGGACGAGCCCAGCGTTGGCATCGATGTTGGCGCCAAGGTGGAGATCTATCGGCTGATCGGTGAACTGGTGAAGGAGGGCGCCGGGGTGTTGATCCTCTCGTCCGACCTGCCGGAGTTGATCGGCCTCTGCGACCGCATTCATGTCATGCACCGCGGCGCCATCGCCGCACGTTTCGCCGCTGGCGAGGCGAACAGTGACCGCCTTCTGGCGGTGGCTACCGGCGCGCAACGCGCGCAGAACGAGGAACGACCTTTCTATGCCTATGCCATTGCTATCTGATGCCTTCCACCCGCGATTCGCGCAGTGGCTGCTGCGCCGTGGTGCGCTGCTGGCCTTCGCCGCGATCCTGCTGGCCTTCGCCCTCAGTGCGCCGAACTTCCTCACCCCGAGCAACCTGGTCAATGTGCTGGCCCAGTCGGCGATCCTCGGCAGCCTTGCCTTCGGCCTGACCACGGTGATCATCGGCGGCGGCTCGAACGTGGTGTCCGGTGGGCTTGATCTGTCGCTGGCGGCCAACCTCGGGTTGTCCGCTGCGGTCTACGCCAGCCTGAACAACGCCGGTTTCGGCGATGTTGTCAGCATCGCCGCGACGCTTGGCACTGGCCTGGCCATCGGCACGCTGAATGCGCTGGTGGTGGTCGGTTTCCGTTTGCCGCCGCTGCTGGCAACCCTGGCCACGATGAACCTGGTGGCCGGGCTGGAACTGGTGCTGACCGAAAACACCGTGCTGCCCAGCACTTCGCCGTTGCTGGAAGGGCTGGCCTTCGGTAGTTGGCTCGGCGTGCCAGCCCTGGCCTGGGTGCTGCTGGCGGTCGGTGGCGTGCTGATCGTGTTGATGCAGTACACGCCATTCGGCCTGCGCCTGTACGCCATCGGCGAATACCCGGAGGCGGCTAATGCCGCTGGGCTGTCGGTGCGTGGCTACGTGTTCGCCAGCTACCTGATCAGCGGTCTGTGCGGCAGCCTGGCCGCGTTTTGTTCGGCGGCCTGGTTCAGCGGCAGCACCACCGGCTCCGGCGAGATGCTGCTGTCGGTGGTGGCCATTGCTTTTCTTGGGGTGATCTTCTCCCAGCGTCTGCAGCCGAGCATCGGCGGCACGCTGCTGGCAACGATGCTGGTCGGGGTGCTGATCAACGGCTTCCAGCTTCTGAATATTTCCAGCTTCTGGGTCGACGGCGTGCAGGGTGTCCTGATCCTGCTGGTGGTGGCCCTGTCCGGTTTGCGCAACAAGGAGGCCTGAGATGTCCGATTCGTTATCCGCCCCGCAGCCTGCCGGTCTGACCGGGCTCTCTGGCCAGGCGTTGCTGCGCCTGGTCATGCCGACGCTGTTCGCCGCCGTTCTACTGTTCTTCGCGTTGAAGGCACCCGGCTTTCTCACCGTCGGCAACCTGTCCAGCCTGTTATTGAACAATTTTGTGTTGCTGGCCATCGTCTCCATCGGCATGACCTACGCCATCGCCGCGGGTGGCATCGACCTGTCAGTCGGCACTGCGCTGGACTTCTCGGCGCTGACCTTCGTCCTGCTGCTCAATGCCGGCTTCGGGCTCTATGTCGCGATTCCCGGTGGGCTGCTGGCTGGCAGCCTGGCCGGGTTGTTCAATGCCGGGCTGATCGCCGGGCTGCGTATTTCCCCTTTTCTGGCCACCCTTGGCACGCTGTTCATTGGCAGCAGCGTGCAAAAGCTGCTTTCCGATGGCGGACAACCGATCTACCTGGAGGCGCAGGTGCGCAGCGGCTTGGCCAGTGAGCGCTTGCTCGGCGTGCCGCTACCCTTGCTGCTGGTGGCACTGTTGGCGCTGGTGTATGGCGTGGTATTGGCGCGTGGCCGCTTAGGCCGGGAGATCATCGTCCTTGGCAGCCAGCCACTGGTGGCGCGTTATTCGGGCCTGGCGCAGCGACGTATCGCTGCCCTGGTGTTCATCGCCAGTGCCTTTGCCAGCGCGCTGGCGGGCATCCTGCTGCCGGCCACGGTGAACGCCTACGCGCCGATGTCCGGCAATGCCTTCCTGATGAATGCCATCGGTGCGGTCTTCATCGGTGCCACGCTGAGCCTGCACAACCGGGTCAACGTACCCGGTACACTGCTCGGTGTGCTATTTCTCAACGTCACGGCCAACGGTCTGCTGCTGATTGGCTGGAATTTCTTCTGGCAGCAGGTGGCCACCGGCGTTCTGATTCTCTCGGTTCTGCTGTTCAGTTTTGCCAGTCGGCGACTCGGCGCTGGCTAGTTCTGGCGTTTCGGGCGAAACGCCAGTGCCGTGACGAGGCCTGGGGGTGTGCCCCAGGCCATGCTTTCAGGACTGCTTGGCACCGCCACCGATCTGCCAGACATAGGGCGGTTCACTGCCATTGACGTGCCAGTCGCCGATGATGCGTTCCTTGTAGATCACCGGGTTGTGCGAGGCGGCAGTACGGGCGTTGCGCCAGTGGCGATCGAGCTGTTTGGTGGTGCTGGTACCGGAGGCGCCGAGGGTGTTGAACAGGTCGCTGGTGGCACGCAGCACCCATTCGATGGCCGCCACCTGGGCCTGGGCCGATTCCAGTTCGGCGGCGATGTTGCCCTTGCGCTCGGCGTTCTCGTCATTGCCGAAACGCGCCAGGTAGGCTTGCTGCGCGGCCTCGCTGGCGCGCAGGGTGCCTGCCTCGGCGGCGTAGATCAGCCCGGAGGCCTTGCCGATAACCTGCAATACCTGTGGATCCTCGCTTACCGCTGCGCCATTGCCATGGCTGAACACGCGCGTGCGCTTGCTGGTTTCCTGGCTGAAGTCACGCACGGCGGCGCGGCCGGAACCGACGATGACGGCGAGCAGCACCAGTTGGTAGAAGGCCGTCTGGTATTTGAAGCGGGTGGCGAAGTCGATGATGTTCTCTTCCTCGACCACCGCGTTCTCGAACACCGAGGTGCCGCTGCCGGTGGTGCGCTGGCCAAAACCATCCCAGTCGTCGCTCTGGGTGATGCCGGGTTGGCGGGTACGGATCGCTGCGATCACGTCGCCACCGGTGTCGTCTCGGCGGGCGAACAGGTCGATCCAGTCGGAGAAGAGGCTGCCGGTGCTGTAGTACTTGGTGCCATTGACCACCCACTGATCACCCTGGCGCGACACCCGGGTGCTGACGTCGCCGATCTTCACTGCGCCCACCTCCGTCCAGGCGCAGCCCACCAGATCGCCGTCGACGAAGCGTTTGAACCAGACGTCCTGTGGGGTGCTGGCATGGGCGTTGAGGCGGTCCTCGACGAAAGCAAAATGCCCGCGCAGTGCCTGCGGCACATTGGAGTCGGCTTCGGCCAGTTCGATCAGCAGCTGGAACAACTGTGGCAGGGAAGCGCCGGCACCGCCCTGTTCGACGGGTACACGCACGGCGCCGAAGCCGGCGTCCTTGAGCCACTGGATGGGCTCATGGGGCAGGGTGCGGTTGCGCTCGCGTGCCACGCTGGATTCGGCGATGCGGGTAAAGATGGGGCGGAAGCGGGCGGCAAGGGATTCGTAGTGGGTACCGGTAGACAGGTGGGGCAGTGGGGCTTGGGCGGTCATCGCAGTTCTCCTCGATTGATGCGATTGCTGACGGCGATGCTCTCGCAAACTTCGTGCCTTGCAGTGAATGCCTTTTAAATCAATGGGTTGTGATCATTCTGGTGGGGCGGGCTGTTCGCTCGCCGACAGCTTGCTGAATGACTGTTGGTGGGCGGTCAATTGCGTTTTCCGGGGCAACTGTTGGCCGAGGGTCAGTGGTTCAACAGCTTGTTGGCCAAAAGACAGTTCAGGCTGCTAGCGCTAGCGTTCAAGTACCTGAATTTAAAGGTTTTTATGGATTGGCACGGTTGCTGCTGAAGCTTCCTCAGGTAATGCCCGCTGGGCAAGGAGGGATGAGCATGAACGCACGTGTTATCAGGGTCGTGGTAGTGTCCGGCAGCCTGCGGGCTCCATCACGCACCCATGGTCTGCTGCAGGCCCTGGTGGAGCGGCTGCCGGCCGTGTTGCCGAAGCTGGAGGTGCACTGGGTGCGCATCGCCGAACTGTCCGCCAGCCTGGCCGGTTCGCTGGAGCGCGATAGCGCCTCGGCTGACCTGCAACCGCATTTGCAGGCCATCGAGCAAGCCGACCTGCTACTGGTCGGCAGCCCGGTGTATCGCGCGTCCTACACCGGTTTGTTCAAGCACCTGTTCGACCTGGTCGATTACCAGTCGCTCAAGGGCGTGCCCGTGGTGCTTGCCGCCACCGGTGGTAGCGAGCGACATGCCTTGATGATCGATCACCAGTTGCGCCCGCTATTCGCTTTCTTCCAGGCCCACACCCTGCCGTACGGCCTGTACGCCAGTGTCGAGTCTTTCGACGATCAGCGCCTGGCTGACCCTGCGCAGTTCGAACGGATCGAGCGGGTACTCGATACCGTCGGCGCCTTCTTTCATATCCCGGTCGCCCGCGCGGCCTGACTTTCCGAGTTACAGGAGACATCGCCATGAGCCAACCGATCAAATTCGCCTACTGGGTTCCTAACGTCAGCGGTGGCCTCGTTGTCAGCAAGATCGAACAACGCACCAGCTGGGACATCGATTACAACCGCAAGCTGGCGCAGATTGCCGAGCGTTCCGGGTTCGAGTACGCGCTTTCGCAGATCCGCTTCACCGCCGGCTATGGCGCTGACAACCAGCACGAGTCGGTAACCATCAGCCACGCGCTGCTGGCCGCCACCGAAAAACTCAAGGTGATCGCCGCGATCCTGCCCGGACCCTGGACGCCGGTATTGGCAGCCAAGCAATTGGCAAGCATCGACCAGTTCACCGCGGGCCGCATCGCCATCAACGTGGTGTCCGGCTGGTTCAAGGGCGAGTTCCGCGCCATCGGCGAGCCATGGCTGGACCATGACGAGCGCTATCGCCGATCCGAGGAGTTCATTCGTGCCCTGAAGGGCATCTGGACCCAGGACAATTTCAGCTTCCACGGCGATTTCTACCGTTTCAACGACTACACCCTCAAGCCCAAGCCGCTGCAGCACCCGCACCCGGAAATCTTCCAGGGCGGGAGCTCGCGGGCCGCGCGCGACATGGCCTCGAGGGTCTCCGACTGGTACTTCACCAATGGCAACAGTGTCGAGGGCATCAAGACCCAGGTCGACGATATCCGCACCAAGGCAGCGGCCAACGGGCATTCGGTGAAGGTCGGGGTAAACGCTTTCATCATCGCCCGCGACACCGAGGAAGAGGCCCGCGCGGTGCTGGCAGAGATCATCGCCAAGGCCGACCCGGAGGCGGTCAACGGCTTTGGCAGTGAAGTCAAGAACGCCGGTGCGGCCAGCCCGGAAGGCGAGGGCAACTGGGCCAAGTCGACCTTCGAAGACCTGGTGCAGTACAACGACGGCTTCAAGACCAACCTGATCGGTACGCCACGGCAGATCGCCGAACGCATCGTCGCGCTCAAGGCGGTCGGCGTCGACCTGATCCTCTCCGGCTTCCTGCACTTCCAGGAAGAGGTCGAGTATTTCGGCAAGCATGTGTTGCCGCTGGTGCGCGAACTGGAGCAGGAGCAGCATGCCTCCCTCGCTGTGGCCTGAGGTGCGTGGCCATGCATGAGGCGCTCGCGGACAACCTGCCGGCCAGCTTGCTGGCCCGGGCACATCAACGTGGGGCGGACGTTGCGTTGCGCCACAAGCGTCTAGGCCTGTGGCAGGCGCGCAGCTGGGCGCAACTGCTGGCCGAGGTGCAGAGCCTGGCCACCGGGCTGCGCGAGGTCGGCTTCGCGGCCGGCGACAGCCTGCTGATCGTCAGCCGGCCGCGCCCTGAGGCGCTGCTGGCAAGCCTGGCGGCGCAGTGGCTGGGCGGCGTCGCGGCACTGCTCGACCCGCTGATGCCCGACGCGGAGCAACTGACGCTGTTGCGTGAACTGCAGGCCGGGTTCGTCTTTGCCGAAGGTCAGGAGGAGGTCGAGCGGGTGCTGGCGAGCGGTCATGTGCCGGCATTGCTGTTCTACGCCGATGGCCGTGGCCTGGCGGATTCCGGGTTGCCGAATTACGCTCGCCTGGCCGCGCAGTTGCCCGATCCTGCCTTGCCGGTGCAGGCGCAGAGCGAGCGCCCAGCGTTCAGCTTTCACCGGCTGGATGCCGATGGCCAACTTCAGCAGCACGGGCTCAGCCATGCCGAGGTGCTGGGCGAGGGGCGTCGGTTGGTCGAACAGGAGCGCCTGACGGCGGCCGAGGAAGCCTTGGCCTCCCGCAACTTCGCCACCAGCGGCCAGGCCCGCTACCTGCTGGCGCCTTGGCTGCTGGCAGGCTTTCGGATGAATTTTCCGGAGAGCCTGGCGACCCGCGACACCGACCGCCGTGAACTCGGCCCGACCCTGGTACTCGGCACCCACGACAGCTACGGCCGCCTGTATGTACTGGCTCAGCAGCGTCTACCGCTGCCGGGCAGCCTGCTGCGGCGCGGGCTGGACTGGGCGCTTGACGCGCGCGGTGGGTTGCTGCGCAACGGCCTTGGCCACGTGTTGCTGCGTCGGCCGCTGCGCGATGTGCTGGGCCTGAGCCGCACCCGGGTGCCGCTGCTGGTCGGTGAGGCCCTGCCGGGCGAGGTGCAGGCGTTCTTCGCCGCCCTTGGGGTGGCGCCGCGTATCTGGCGGGAGGCACCCCGCTGGCAGGCCGTGCGCAGCCCCCGTTCATCCCTCGCTGCTCGGTCGCAAGGCCGGGTTCAGCCCGTCTGAGGAGCGTTCATGTCGAACTTCCCGTTGCTGGAACTGGAGGGCATCAGCCTTTCGTTCAAGGGTGTGAAGGCCATCAGCGACATCGGCTTCAGCGTCGCCGAAGGCGAGATCTGTGCGCTGATCGGGCCCAATGGCGCGGGCAAGAGCTCGCTGCTGAACATCATCAATGGCGTCTACCGGGCGCAGCAGGGGCGTATTCGTTTTGCCGGGCAGCAGCGTCGGGTGATGCACCCACATGCAGCGGCACGCGACGGCATCGCTCGCACCTTCCAGAACATCGCGCTGTTCAAGGGCATGAGCGTGCTCGACAACGTGCTCACCGGGCGCAACCTCAAGCGCCGCAGTTCCTGGCTGGAGCAGGCGTTGCGCATCGGCCGCGCGCCGGGCGAGGACGATCGCCAACGCGCCGCCGCCGAGCGGGTCATCGAGTTTCTGCGCATCCAGCCGTGGCGTGACGAAATCGTTGGCACCTTGCCCTATGGCCTGCAGAAGCGGGTCGAGCTGGCCCGTGCGCTGGCCGCCGAGCCGCGCCTGCTGCTGCTCGACGAGCCGATGGCCGGGATGAATGCCGAGGAGAAGCGCGAAATGAGCCGCTTCATCGTCGAGATCAACCGTGAGTTCGGCATGACGGTGGTGCTGATCGAGCACGACATCGGCGTGGTCATGGGCATTTCCCACCATGTGGTGGTGCTCGATTACGGCCGCAAGATCGGCGACGGCTCCCCCGAGCAGGTTCGCCGCAACCCCGACGTGATCGCGGCCTATCTGGGTGTCCGCCCGGCGGCAGCTTCGGGGCTGTTCCCACACAGGAGCGCGACATGGCATTCTTTTTCGAAGTGCTGATCGGTGGCCTGCTGGCCGGGGTGATGTACTCCCTGGTGGCCATCGGTTTCGTACTGATCTACAAAGCCAGCGGTGTGTTCAACTTCGCCCAGGGGGCGATGGTACTGTTCGCCGCGCTGACCTTCGTCAGCCTGCTGGAGCGCGGCGTGCCGTTCTGGCTGTCCTTTCTCGTCACCCTGGCGACGATGATCGCCCTGGCGCTGCTGATCGAACGGGCGGTACTGCGGCCATTGGTGGGGCGTTCGCCGATTACCCTGTTCATGGCCACGCTCGGCCTGGCCTACATCATCGAGGGCGCCGCCCAGGCCCTGTGGGGCGCTCAGGTTCACGGCCTGGAGCTGGCCATCAGCGACGCGCCGCTGGAACTGGGTGGCTTGCTGCTGTCGCAGTTCGACCTGTTCGCCGCCGCAACGGCGGCGGCCCTGGTGGTGCTACTGTCCTTGCTGTTCAACCGCACACGCATCGGCCTGGCGCTGCGTGCGGTGGCTGACGATCCCCGCGCGGCGATGAGCGTCGGTATCCGCCTGCCGAGGGTGTGGGCGGTGGTCTGGGCGGTGGCCGGGTTCGTCGGGCTGGTCGCCGGGCTGCTCTGGGGCGCGCGCCTGGGGGTGCAGTTCTCGCTCTCGCTGGTGGTGCTCAAGGCCCTGCCGGTGCTGATCATCGGCGGCTTCACCTCGATCAGCGGGGCGATCGTCGGCGGCCTGATCATCGGCGCTTCGGAGAAGCTCGCCGAGGTGTACCTCGGGCCGCTCATCGGCGGCGGCATCGAAAACTGGTTTCCCTATGTGCTGGCCCTGCTGTTCCTGCTGGTGCGTCCGGCTGGGCTGTTCGGCGAGCGCGCCATCGAGCGAGTCTGAGGAGCGTCGATCATGCTGTATCGAGAAGCGGGCCAGTTCAGCGTGCGTTACGCCGACGACCGACGATTCTTTCGCCTGCGCCAGGATCGGCTGGGTCTGGCGGCCTTGGTCCTGTTCGCCTTCATCGGCGTGCCACTGCTGGGCAATGATTACTGGTTCAGTGCCATCCTGATCCCATTTCTACTGCTGTCGCTGGCCGGCCTAGGGCTGAACCTGCTGACCGGTTATGCCGGGCAACTGTCCCTGGGTTCGGCGGCGTTCATGGCAGTAGGTGCCTTCGCAGCCTATAATTTCGAGCTGCGCGTGGCGTGGCTGCCGCTGCTGGCCAGCCTGCTGCTCGGCGGCCTGGTGGCGGCGCTGGTGGCCGTGGTGTTCGGCCTGCCAAGCCTGCGCATCAAAGGCTTCTATCTGCTGGTGTCGACACTGGCGGCGCAGTTCTTCGTGCCATGGGCGCTGACCCGCTTCAGTTGGTTCAGCAACGACAGTGCCTCGGGGGTGATCAGCGCGCCGCCGCTGCTGATGGCCGGGTATGACTTTTCGTCGCCGGCCGGGCGCTACATGCTGACCCTGGCGGTGGTCAGCGCGCTGTTCTGGCTGGGCGCCAACCTGGTGCGCAGCGAGCTGGGGCGCAACTGGATGGCGGTGCGCGACATGGACACCGCCGCCGCAGTGATCGGCATCCCCCTGTTGAAGACCAAACTGCTGGCTTTTGCCATCAGCGGCTTCTACCTCGGCGTGGCCGGTTCGCTCTGGGCCTTCACCTACCTGGGCACGGTGGAGCCACACGGCTTCGACCTGAACCGCTCGTTCCAGATCCTGTTCATCATCATTATCGGCGGCCTGGGCAGCATCCTCGGGAACTTCCTCGGCGCCGCCTTCATCGTGCTGTTCCCGGTGCTGCTGTCGAACCTGGCCGGGTTGCTGCCGACCGGGCTGATTGATGCCGGACAGATAGAGAACCTACAGAAGATGGCCTTCGGCACGCTGATCATCATCTTCCTGATCAAGGAACCGGAGGGCCTGGCGCGCCTCTGGCAACGCTTTCGCGAGCGCACTCGGCGTTGGCCGTTGCGCCACTGAGCGAACCTTCGCACCGGGCTTCGCCCGCCTTATGTCACTGCCCACTGATTTGTAAAGGATAACCACGATGTCGACCCGATCCGTCCTCGGCCGCCTGGCGCTGGCCGTGAGCCTGGCGGCCGGTGCACTCAACGTGCACGCGGCCAACGAACAGTATTTCCCCCTGCAGAGCTACCGCGTTGGCCCCTATGCCGCAGGTGGCACCGGTTTCTTCGGTGGTTTTATCGATTACCTCAAGTACGTCAACGCCCAAGGCGGCGTGAATGGTGTCAAGCTGACCTGGAGCGAGTGCGAGACTGAGTACGTCGTGGAGAAGGGGGTGGAGTGCTACGAGCGCCTCAAGGGTGGGCTCAACGGCGCACCGGCTGCCGCCACCAATCCGCTGTCGGTGGGTATCGCGTATGCCACCCTGGAACGCTCCACGGCCGACAAGCTGCCGCTGATCACCATCAACCATGGGCGTACCGACTCCACCGATGGCAGCGTGTTCCCTTACGTCTTCCCGCTGCAGCTCAATCCCTATTCCGAGGTATCGGCCATCGTCAACTGGATCGCACAGCAGGCAGGCGGCGAGCAGGGCCTCAAGGGCAAGAAGATCGTCACGCTCTTTCACGGTTCGCCCTATGGCAAGGAAACCAACGAGGTGCTGCAGGCCCTGGCGGACAAGTACGGGTTCGAGTTGACCCTGCTGGAGGTGCCGCACCCCGGCAACGAGCAACAATCGCAGTGGCTGAACATCCGCCGCCTGAAGCCGGACTGGGTCATCCTGCGCGGCTGGGGCGTGATGAACCCGGTGGCGCTGAAGACTGCGCAGAAGGTCGGTTTCCCTGCCGACCGTATCATCGGCAATATCTGGAGCAACTCCGAGGAAGACGCGGCGCCTGCCGGTGCCGCGGCCAAGGGCTTCATCGCCATCACCACGCATCCGTCCGGTACCGACTTCCCGGTGCTGCAGGGCATCGAACAGGCGGTGGTGGACAAGGGCCAAGGCGACCTGGCCGATCCGAAGCGCTTCGGCACCGTGTACTACAACCTCGGCGTGGTCAACGGCATCCTCAACGTCGAGGCATTGCGTCTGGCTCAGGAGAAGTTCGGCAGGCAACCGCTGAGTGGCGAGCAGGTGCGTTGGGGCTTCGAACACCTGAACCTGGACGATACCCGCCTGCAGGCACTCGGTGCCAAGGGGCTGGTGCAGCCGCTGAAACTGTCCTGCTCCGACCATGAAGGCGGTGGTGCGGTGCGCTTCCAGCAGTGGGACGGGCAGAAGTGGAAACTGATCAGCGACTGGGTACAGGCCGACCGCGCGTTTTTGCGGCCGATCATCGAGGCCTCGTCGCATCAATATGCCAAAGAGAAGGGTATCACCCCGCGTGATTGCAGCCAGGAAGGCTGATCGCGCGGGCAGGGCCGGTGGCGTCCCCCCGGCCTGTCTTCAGCCCTGCGCAGTTCGGGCGCCGCCGCGCACCAGGCCCACACCGGCTCAAAGGTTGGGGGCTGCTTCCAGTCTGTTGCGATTGCCGCCATTTGGCGCGGCCATGCGCTTCTGTCCTTCGCAACCCTCCTCGCGCAGTTGGCAAGGGGGGGCAATCGTTCGTGGCGGCCTCTCAGATTGATAGTTGTATCGCCCGCTCAGGGCGCATCTGGGGCTCTGGCCGGCGCCGATTGACCACCAGTTCGCCGATGGCAATCAGTCGGGCGCGGGTGATGTTGCGGCTCAGACCCAGCAGACTGGCCGTGTGCACCTGGTTGCAGTGGCAGAAACGATAGGCACTGCGTAGCAGGGTGTCCTCGACCTTCTCGTGCAGGCTGCCGGCCTGCTCCTCGAACAGGCGCTGAAAGGCGCGCAGCAACTGCTCTTCGGCGCTTTCGGCGGTGCTCACCGGCGACTTGTCCTGGCGCTCGATGCGCAGGTGCGACAGGCGCAGGTCGTCGTCCTGCACCAGGCCATTGCGGCACACCAGCAGGGTGTGGTGGATGACGTTTTCCAGCTCGCGGATGTTGCCGGGCCAGTCGTAGCTCACCAGCTTGCGTTCGGCCTCGGGGGACAGGCGCACTTCGCCGTAACCCAGGCGGTTGCAGTAGGTCTTGATGAAGTGTCGGGTCAGCGGCAGGATGTCGCCCGGGCGTTCTCGCAGCGGGTAGAGTTGCAGGCTGACCACGTTGAGGCGGTAGTACAGGTCTTCGCGGAAGTTGCCGGCAGCGATGGCCTTGTCCAGTTGCACGTTGGTGGCGGCGACCACGCGCACGTCGATGGGGATGCTCTTGCGCGAGCCCAGGCGCACCACTTCACGCTCTTGCAGCACGCGCAACAGCTTGACCTGGATGGCCATGGGCAGGTCGCCGATTTCGTCGAGGAACAGTGTGCCGCCGTTGCCCTCCTCGAACCAGCCGGCCTTGGCCGCCAGGGCGCCGGTGAAGGCGCCTTTCTCGTGGCCGAACAGCTCGGCTTCCACCAGCGACTCCGAAAAGGCGCCACAGTTCACCGCGACGAAGGGGCCGTTGCGCCGTCCGCTGAGGTTGTGTATGTGGCGTGCGACCAGCTCCTTGCCCGTGCCGGTCTCGCCGATGATCAGGACGCTGGCCTCGCTGGGGGCGACCTGTTGCAGGTGGGCGAGCAGCGCCTGCGATCTAGCGTCTTCGAAGACCTGTGCGGTCGCCCGGATCGAGGTGGCCAGTGACGGCGAAGGGGGGAGGGTCAGCAACTGCATGGCGATTCCTATGAGTAGAAAGATGGGGTGGGTCGCGTCTGGCTCAGTGCCCACTCACCCAGCTCGTGGAGTTTGTAGTCCAGCGGGTCGTGCAGGCTCTGGGTACGCAGGTTGCGCCAGTAGCGATCGAGGCGCAGCGAGGCGTGGGTCGCGCGTGCGCCAGTGACCTCGAACAGGCGGTTGCAGATGTCCAGGCCAGTGCGTGCCGCCGCCACCTTGGCCGTGGCGATGGCCAGCGCCAGTTGCGCACGCTCTTCGGCGCCGAGCGCGTGCTCCTTGTGCCAGGCCGCGTCGAGTTGCGTAGCGGCGCGCTCCACCAGCAGGCGCACGCCTTCCAGACCGACCCAGAACTCGCCGTAGTGGCGCAGGATGTAAGGGTCTTCGCTGACATGTCGGGCTTTGGAGCGGAACCACGGGCGGCCTTCCTTCAACGTGTAATGGCGAGCCTCTTCCAGAGCGCCTTCGGTGATACCAAGGAATACGTTGGCGAAATGCAACTGGGCGATCAGCGGGCGCAGGCTGGCGAAGGGTGTGCTCAGCGGGCCGGGGTCGAGAAGCATCTCGTTCTCTTCGACGCGCACGCGCTCGAAAGTAGCGCTGCCGCTGTCGGTCTGGCGCTGGCCCATGTTGTTCCAGTCATCATGCAGTGTGATACCGGTCCGGCCGCTGGGGATGGCAGCGATCAGCAGCTTGCCGCCAGCACTTTCATCGACCGCCGAGGCAATCAGCATTTCCGAGTCGCTGGCGCCTGAGCAGAAACTCTTCTTGCCGGAAAACTCGTACCAACCGTCGAAGCGTGTGAGTACGGTGCGGCTGTCCAGGGGGTTGAGCGCATTGCCCCAGAACCAGTTCTTGCGCGCGGTCTGCTCGAACCAGGGTTGCCACTGATCGCGGCGGGAGAACAGGCGTACGGTAGCCAGCATCAGGTGCTGAAAGCCGAAGACGTGGGCGATGGAACTGTCGACCCGGGCGAATTCGCGCACCACCTCCAGGGTTTCGCTCCAGCTAGCGCCGAGGCCGCCGAACTGGGTGGGTATGCTCAGCGCCAACAAGCCGCTCTGGCGGATAGCGTCGCGCTGGGCCTTGGGTGTGCCGCCGGCCTCGTCACGCTCGACGGCGGTTTCGGCGAACGCCGTCGCAAGGCGACGTGCAGTCTGCAAGGGGCTGAGCACGGCAGGTCGTAGAGGGGTTGTCACTCGGCATTCCTCGCTGGCGGGTGGGGAGGGCGGATTGGGGGGCGTTTCATAGCGGCTCCTCAGGCAAATTGCTCAGCACATGCGCTTGGCGGTGGAAGAGGGCTGCGGTGCGTTCTGCGGCTAGCGGGATGCGGGCCTGCAGAGGCTGGAAGAAACTGAACAGCGGGTGCAGCTGCAACAGCACTTGGGATTGGCCGGAGGTAGGCAATGACGTTGGCATCAGAAACTTCAACCCTCCAGCACGGTTACCCCGATTCATCGCGGGTCTGATGAAAGTATAAAAGTCGATTCATATCTCTAAAAATAATAAAAAATAATATTTATATTCCCGTATGGAATACTTAGTCATTGCAAATGCAATGGCAGCACAAAGGCTGCCAAAGCTTTCGTTCACGAAGACCGCAGGCGTGTTCTTCGCTGTTTCCCACACAACAGCAGCCATGCAACGTTGCTGCCTCCTCAACACCATGCTGTCATGGCAAAAACCCGTCTCGCGCTTGAGTACGCGGGGTTTGGCCGATTGGCATGGAGTCTGCTTCGTTGCCCTGGAATCCATTGAACTCCGGGGGCGACGTGATCGCTGATAAATATCCACTGATTGCCAACGACCCTTTGGAAACCCCTGCGCGGATCAGCGCAGACTCCCTTGGCTCTGCATCGATTCCTGGTATCGCGCTGGAATTTCGTGCGATCACCAAACGTTACGAGGGGAGCCGGTCAGGCTCCAGCAACGCGGTTGAGCAAGTGAACCTCGCGGTGCGGCGCGGCGAAGTGCTTTGCTTGATGGGTACATCCGGCAGCGGCAAGTCGACTTTGCTGCGCCACGTCAACCGGTTGATAGAACCGAGCAGCGGCGAGGTGCTCATCGACGGTGAGGTCCTGAGCGACTTGACGCAGCCTGCGCTGCGCCAACTGCGGTCGCAGCGCATCGGCATGGTGTTCCAGCATTTCGGTTTACTGCCGCATCGAAGCGTGCTCGACAACGTGGCCTTGCCACTGGGATTGCGCGGTGAGCCGGAGCGTACACGACGCGCAGCGGCACAACGGCAGTTGCAGGCGGTGGGGCTGAAAGCGTGGGGCGAGTGTTTTCCCCACGAGTTGTCTGGTGACATGCAGCAACGGGTCGGGCTTGCGCGAGCATCCACCCACCGCTGGGTCATCTGGCTGTTGCCTATGGCCGGCTTTGCGGCGGGGCTGGTTTATCACCTGATCGGCAAGCCGGTGAACGCGGCAATAACCTACTGATCGACGAGATTCACGGCCCGACGAAAACTGTTCCGCTGCGCAGGGTACCTCTGGTGCTTGCGGGTACGGTGACACCCCATTTCTGGAACTCTCGTGCTGTTTCAAGCCATCGATTTTGTCATCTTACGATTCCTCTCCAAGCCCCATTGAGCTGCATAAATCAAAGGTTTCAGGGTGCGTCGGGATTTCCCACAAAAAGCACTGATGGCACGTTGACTCTCCCCTTAGGGGGAGACTTTAGACTCCCGGCCCTCGATAGATCTGGCCTGAAAACAGCTTTTTTGGCCCGATGACTTTATTCATTCAATGCGGCTTTTGTAGGGAAACAATCAATGAATAATCCGTTGGAACTGGACAGCGTTATCAGCAGTACACAGGAGATTCTTGCGCAGTTGCTGGTGTTGGACAGGGGCGACGTGACAGAGCACAGCAGTATCGTTGACGACCTCAGCGCCGACTCGCTGGACATCGTCGACCTGAGCTTCCAGCTGGGCCGTCAGTACGGTTGCACCTTGCCGAAAACCAGCGTGCTGGATCACGCGGTAGCGGTGTTCGGCGACGCCACCCGGTTTATCGAAAAAGGCCGAATCACGCAGGACGGCGTGGCCTTGCTGGAGCAGAGCCTCAGCGCTTATGCGCCGGGCCAGCTGCACGTGGGCATGCAGCCGGGCGATGTCTTCTCGGCCACCACCGTGCGGAACTGGGCGCAGCAATGCCATAACGTGTTCAACCACCTCCCCGAAACCTGCCCTGAGTGTGGCGCGGCTCATGCCCAACTCAATGAACGCCAACAAGTGGTGTGTGGCGGTTGCAGTGCTCGCCTGACCCCTCTGGACGGTGACTCGATCTCGCGTCTGCTGGTTGAGCAGTACGCGGCCGCCCAGTTGAAGGCTTCGGCGTAGGGGGTGGCTTGATGCAGGCCCGAGAGGTTCTGGTCACCGGCTATGGACTGGTGGCTCCCACGGCACTGGATGCGGCCTCGCTGTTCACGACGATCAGCGAAAACCGTTCCTGCATTGGCCAGCACCCGGCGTTTGTCGAACTGGGGTTTGCGAACCCGGCGGCCGGATTTATCGATGAGCAACAATGGCAGGTCATCGCGGCGGCCTTTCCGGGCGACCTGCAGACCACCTCCCGCCAGGAATGGCTGGCGCATTACGTGGCCCGTCAGGCGCTGGCCCATGCCGGGTTGGCCGACGGCGCTTTTGCCCGAGTCGCCAGCGGTATTTTCGTCGGGGCCAACAAACATTGCGTGAGCGGTGATTTGCGGGACGCCAGCCGTTACATGGACGATCAGGGGCGGGTCGATCTCGACCAGTTCCTGGATAACCACACCCTCAGCGGTGGGGCGTTTGCCCGGCGGGTTGATCAGCAAACCTGCCATCTCGCCGAATGGCTGGGTGTACGTGACCATATCTCCACACATTCCGATGCCTGTGCCGCCGGCACCATGGCCATCGGCAGCGCCTATCGAGCGATCGCCCGTGGCGAGATCGACCTGGCGTTGTGTGGCGCGGTGGAGTTGATGGCCCATGAATTGTCCTACTACAGCTTTGATGGGCTGGGCGCACTCTGCCAGCGCTTGGACTTTTCCCCACCAGAACAGAGCCGGCCGTTCATGCCGGACCGCTGCGGTTTTGTGCTGAGCGAAGGGGCGGCGCTGTTGGTGCTGGAATCCCGCGAGCATGCCGAGCGTCGTCAGGCCTGTTCGCTGGGCCGGGTGCTGGGTTACGCGAATCTGTGCGAGGCAGAGAAAATCACCTCCAGCAGCCGCGACGGCAGCAAGTATGCCGCCTGCATGACGGCCGCCCTGGCCGATGCCGAACTGACCAGTGCGGCTGTGGACCATGTGAATGTTCACGGTACGTCGACACAGGCCAATGACCGTTGTGAGGCCCTGGGCCTGGCGCAGGTCTTCGGCGAAACCCTGGAGCAGATGACGTTCACTGCCAACAAGTCTGCCGTAGGGCATTCGTTGGCCGGCAGCGGTGCCATTGAGGCGGTGCTGTCGTTGATGAGCATTCAGTTGGGCGTGGCCTTGCCGACCCTCAATTTTCAGCCGGAAAAATCCGAATTTCCGGCGTTGAAATTCCTTTGTGAACCGTTGCAGCAACCGATCAATGTCGTGCTTTCCAACTCCTTCGGGTTTGGTGGCGTGAACAGTTCGTTGGTGCTGGGCAGGGCATGACATGACCAGATCCAATTCAACCGCTGTTTATATCACTGCTGCGTCGGTACTCAACGCCGCCGGTACTGAATGTGCGCCTCGTGACAGTCAACCTCAGGCCGCGCAACCGCTGGATTTCGACCCGGCACGTCTGGCCCATTGTGTTGCAGCGCCCGCCTTGCCGGCGGGTGTGTACGACCGCAAACTGTCCCGCAGCCTCGAGCCTCAGGGCGCGCGCCTGCTGTATTGCGCCGGCCGTCTCGCCGAGACCTTGCGTGGGCTGGAACTGCCCGACGAGCGGATCGCATTGACCGCTGCCATTCCGGAAGTGGATGGCCCCAGCTCGTGCTGGGATGCAGTGCAGGCCATTGGTGCACAACCGGCAGATCTGTTGGCGCAATTCTTTGCCCACACACCGCCGCTGCATGCGCTGATGATGCTCAACAGCAGCGTCATGGCCCACGCGGCTGAGGCCTTGCGTTGCAAGGGGCCCATGGGCGGTTTTTGCTCCCAGGGCAATGCGGGGCTGGATGCTTTGATGGAGGCCGCTGCCCATCTGAGCGAAGGCCGTGCCGATGCTGCCGTGGTCGTCAGCAGCAGTCCGAACATCACCCCCGCGTTGTACCTGCGTGACGCTACTCACCCACCTGTGAACCCCGGCCCGTGGGTTTTCGGCGAAGGTGCTGCGGCACTGTTGCTGACGACCAACCCAGGCAGCGGTGCTCGATCTGCGTTGCGTATTGCCGGGTTTGCCCGGGGTTACAGCGCGCAACCCGAGCGTGGACTGGCGGTTGGTCGCGATGTCATCGAGCGTGCTTTGAGCAATGAAAAACTGTGCCTCAGCGATGTCGGGCAAGTCGTCGCCGATGCACAGGATCCGCAGATTGCCGCGTTGTTTACCCTATCGGGGCACACCCTCGAACACTCCAAGGCGTTGCTAGGTGACTTGGGCGCCAGCGCCTTGCTCAGCGAAATCGCTGTGACCTGGGCACTGGATTCCAGCCGTTACACGCTGTTGCTCGAACATAGCCGAGGCGGGCATTGGGGCGCGGTGCTGCTGGCCAGAACGTCGTCGGACACAGAGACAATGGAGAGTTACCCATGAGCCCCACACGGATCGTGATCACGGGCATGGGCGCCGTCACCGGCTTCGGTTTCGAGTGGCAGTCCATGTGGCAAAGCATGTTGGCCGGCGAGCATTGCATTCGACCATGGCAACCGGAAGGCGTCGAGGCGGGTGCGTTCCCCGTGCGTTACGCAGCGCCCGTGGATATGGGCTTGATGCCGGCACACTTGAAAGACCATCCGGCCTGGGGATTGTCGCTGGAAAAACGCACCCGCTTGGGTTGGGTCGCGGCCACCCAAGCCATTGCCGATAGTGGTCTGAGCCCCGAACAGTTGCGTGGCGCGGCGGTATTGTCAGCGTCCGGCGCACCTGCTCATCGTTTGCAGGACATGCTGCTCAGCCTGGCGGATAACCCGGCGCAGGCGCCGTCCTGGGCTCAATTGATGGCGCGACAGGCGCAGGTCGATCCTGACAGTTCACTGTGTCAGAGCAACGACCGCCTTGCGCGGGTGATTGCCGATGGCATCGGCAGTGAAGGCCCGGTGATCAATATCAGCAGCGCCTGCGCGGGAGCGTCCCAGGCCATCGGCAATGCATTCCAGATGATCCGTCGCGGCGAGGTCGAGCTGGCCATTGCCGGGGGCGCCGATTCGGTGCTTAGCCTGGACACCATGACCGCGCTGTATCTGCTCGGCGCCGCCAGCAGCGAACAGCGTTGGGGCACCGAACTGTGTCGGCCGTTCGACCGCCATCGCAGTGGCTTGATTGCGGGTGAAGGCGGTGGTTTTGTCGTGCTCGAAACCCTCGAACGGGCGCTCGTCCGAGGGGCAACGCCGTACGCCGAAGTGCTGGGTTTCGGCAGCAGCCTGGATGCCTACAAAATCACCGCCCCCGACCCGCAGGGCCGTGGCGCGGTGCTGGCGATGCAGGCGGCCCTGACGGATGCCGGGCTGGCGCCGCAACAGGTCGACCTGATCAATGCCCACGGTACCTCGACACCCCTCAACGATGCCGCCGAAACCCTGGCGATCAAGACCCTGTTCGCCGAGCGCGAACATTATCGGCGGTTGCTGGTGACGGCCAACAAATCCCAGTTCGGCCACCTGATTGCGGCCGCCGGAGCACCGGAGTTCATGCTCACGGCCCTGGCCTGCCGGGATGATCGGGTCACGCCGACCCTGAACCTGCAGGATGCCGACGAACAATGCGACCTCGACTACTGCGCCCTTCAAGCGGTCAAGCGCAAGGTCGACGTTGCCCTGAGCAACTCCTTCGGTTTCGGCGGCCTCAACACTTCACTGGCGCTGGGCAAGTACCGGGAGGCGCCGCGATGAAACAGGCGGTCGCGATTGCCGGTGCGGGTTGCGTGTTGCCCAGCGGTTGGGGTGTCGAGCCTTTCTGGGCGGCCGCAACCGAAGGGCGCAGTGCAATTACGGCGCTGAACGCCCGACGGTTCAGCAGCGAACGCGTGGTGGCGTTCGGGCAAATTCAGGATCAGGACCACCAACGCAGCCGACAAGACCTTGCGCAAAACCTTCAGCGTTACTGCACGCCGGCAGTGATCTGGGGTGTCAGCGCGGTACGTCAGGCGTTGGAAGAAGCCGGCCTGGCCGATGAGCCGCCGGATGTCCGTTTCGGTTTGTATTGCTGTCAGGGCGGCTACACCCATCCGTCTCTGGAATCCTATGCCGAGTTGTTGCTCGGCTGTCGGCAGGACGGCGTCGCCGACATGGCGGCGTTCGCCAAACGGATCCTGCAAGACCGTGCCCAGGACCCTTTTCTGGTGCTCAAAGGCTTGAGCAACTGCTTGCTGGGTGTCACCAGCCTGGCGCTGAAACTGGTGGGTGAGTGCAACGCCTATATGCAAGGTGTCGCCGGCAACCTGGCAGCCTTGCGTGAGGCTACGGCCGCTTTGCAGGCTGGCCGCATTGACGCGGCAATCGTTGTCGGTGCGGGCAGCGAGCTGGATGCCCTGGCGCTGTCCGGGTTGGTCCAGGCGGGTGTCATCAGTGCCAATGGCTCTAACACGCTGCTGCCGTTTGACCTTCGGGGCACCGGCGGCATTGCCGGGGAGGGCGCGGCAGCATTGGTGCTGCGCCGGCGCGAAGACCTGCCGGCCGGTCCTCAGGCGTGCCTCGCCGACATGACGGCCCATGCCACCCTCGGTCGCTTGAGCCTGCCCGACAGCCCAACCGATGTGTTGGTGTGCAGCGGCACCGGCGATGCGCACAAAGACCGCGTGTTGTGCCAGACGCTGGCCCTTGCGCGCGCCTCGCACATCACCAGCGGGTTGGCGATCAACGGCATTCTCAGCGCGGCGCCGAGCCTGGTGGATCTGATGCTGGCGCGTTGCGCATTGCAGGCCCAAAGCGTGCCGCCGATTGCCGGTTTGCAGCAACCAGTGGCGAACCTGCCGTTTATCCAGGGCGCGCCTCACGCCGCGAGCCTTGCGCATTGCCTGGTGCTGAACCGCGACGACAACGGATTCAGCGCCGCCTATCAAGTGCTCTACAGCGCAAAGGTCACTCAGGACTGCCGCTGACTACCGCCTCTTTTTTACTTTCAAGGGATATGACTGTCATGGATTATCGCGATTTCGTTCGGCCCAAATTCGTCGGCCTGCTCCAGGCACTGGGCCTTGAGTGTCAATTTGAGCGCGCCCTCGGCAGCCAGTTGTTCTACCGCAACCCCAAGGGCGACATGGTCACGGTCACCGACTTTCTCGGCGGTTACGGTGCGGCACTGTTCGGCCACAACGACCCACAGTTTGTCGATCAGCTATGTGCGCTGCTGCGCAGCGACGTGCCGTTCAACGCACAAATGTCGATCCGCGGTGCGGCCGGGCAATTGGGGCGAGCGCTCAGCGACGCCTTCAATCGCGAACTGAAGAACACCGAACGTTATATTTCGACTTTCTCCAACAGTGGCGCGGAGGCGGTGGAAATCGCCGTCAAGCACGCGGAGTTCCGTCGCCAGAAGAGCCTGCAAAAGCAGTTCGACGACATCGATTTCACCCTGGCCAGCCTGACCGCCAGCGAACACGCTTACCGCGAACTGGAGGTGGCCGACCTCGACCTGCCTGCAGGTGTCCTGCCGACCACCCTGAACAGCGTGACCTTGCGTCAGGTGGTTGAAGCCGTTCGCCAACACAACCTGGCGCAGTTGCACATCGAACCGGTATTCGTCGCCCTGCGCGGCAGCTTCCACGGCAAATTGGTCAATACCGTGCAACTGACCTATGGCCGTCAGTACCGCGCACCGTTTGCCCGTTTTGGTCTGAACGTCGAGTTCATCGACCCACAGCAGCCCCATCAGTTGCAGGCATTGCCGGCCCGGCACACGCACCATTGGTTGAGCCTGCAATGGGACGGCGAACACCTGCACGTGCTGCAACTGCCGTTCAGTGCGATTACCGCCGTGTTGATGGAACCGATTCAGGGCGAAGGCGGTATCAACGAGTTCGCGGCCGAGTTCTACCTGGGGCTGCGCAAGCTGTGTAACGAGCAACAATGCCCGCTGGTGGTCGATGAAGTGCAGTCGGGTTTTGGGCGCGCCGGGACGTTTCTTGCCAGCAGCCAGTTCAACCTGCAAGGCGACTACTACTGCTTGTCCAAGGCCCTCGGCGGCGGCTTGATGAAAATCGCCGCGACGGTGATCCGCAGCAGCCACTACGAAGGCGAGTTCAGCTACATCCACAGCTCGACCTTCGCCGAGGACGATCCGTCCTGCCATATCGCGCTGTCGGCATTGCGCCGGTTGTTCGCCAATGACGACGCGATGCTCAAAGACATACGCACCAAGGGCGCCTACCTCAAAGCCTCGCTCAATGAGCTGAAGATGGCCTATCCGGATGTGATCGCCGATGTGCGCGGGCGTGGTTTGCTGGTGGGGCTGGAATTGCACGACTTGAGTGTCAGCAGTTCGCTGGTACAGGCGTCGGCGCAGTACAACGATGCCTTGGGTTACTTGATCGCCGGTTACCTGTTGCAATTCGAAGCGTTGCGGGTAGCACCGTCGGGCAGCAACTCCAATGTGATTCGCCTGGAGCCGCCAGCCTGTATCACCCTGGGCGAAATCGACGGGCTGATCGCTGCCCTGCAACGGGTCTGCGACATGCTGCGCCGTGGCGATGCGTTGCCGTTGGCGGCGGGTATCTGCGCGGACTCGATGCCCGCCGTGCCAGTCCGTCAGGACGATTTTCGGGTGGCTGAGCCCGTTGAAAACACCGCTGCCAAGGTCGAAGTCGTCGCTCGGGTAGCGTTCATCAACCACCTGATCGATGCCGATATCCTCGGTGACGTCGATCCCTCGCTGGCAGCCCTGAGCCCGGAACAAAAACGCACGTTCATCAATCGCACCAAGCCTGAACGCCGCGCTGTGCCAGTCGGCCCGGTGATCATTCGGTCGCGCCTCGGCATGGCGGTGGAGTTCACGTTATACCCGCTGTGCATGGATTCGGATGCCATGGCCGAGTACATCCGCAGCGGTGACCTGGACAGCATTCGCGAAGAAGTCGGCAGGCGTGTCACCGATGCCCGCGCCGATGGCTGCAGCATCGCCGGCCTCGGGATGTACACCTCGATCGTCACCAACAATTGTCAGGCGCTGAAGATTGCCGACATGGCGCTGACGTCCGGCAACGCCCTGACCATCGGCATGGGGCTCGAAGCCATCGAGCAAGGCTGTGTACAGCAAGGTCTGGCACTGCGCGAGCAAACCGCTGCCGTTGTCGGTGCCGCCGGTAACGTTGCGTCGACCTATGCCTCGGTGCTGTCCGCCACCGTCGATCACCTGATTCTGATTGGCAGCGGTCGTGACGGCTCGGTTCGGCGCCTGGAGAAAACCGCGCAACAGATCTTCGCCGACGCGGCCCGTTCGATCCTCAAAGGCACGGCCGAACACGACCGGTTGGCGCAGCGACTGCTGAACCTTGATGGTTTTCGTGGCGTGTTGCACTCACATGGCCAAAAAGCCGACCTCGGTTTGCACATCGCCCGTCTGGTGGATGAGCGCCTTGGCGCGAACGCCTTCATCACGGTCACCAACGATCTCGACGCCATCAAGGGCGCACGGATTGTCCTGTGCGCTGCCAATGCGCCTCAGCCGTTCCTCGGTGCCGAACATTTTGCCGAGCGCAGCGTGATTTGCGATATCGCCGTGCCGCTGAACGTCCATCAAGACCTGCCGAGCCAACGCGAAGACGTGCTCTACATGCACGGCGGCATCGTCCAGACGCCGTTCGACGACGGCCTGGCGCCCAACGTGCGGGCCTATCTGAAAAAAGGTCAGCTGTATGCGTGCATGGCCGAGTCGGTGTTGATGGGCTTGTCTGGCATGAGCCAGCACGGCTCCTACGGCGATATCAGCCGTGAGCAAGTGCAGCAGGTCCGCGCACTGGCCGCGACACACGGCTTCACCCTCGCGCAATTCAAAACTCAAAACTCACTGTAAGGAGCGGTCATGACTCAGAAAATAGCTGTTGTGACCGGCGGCAGTCGCGGCATTGGCAAGGCCATCGTGCTGGCCCTGGCCGGCGCGGGTTATCAGGTTGCCTTCAGTTATGTCCGTGACGAAGCGTCAGCCGCTGCCTTGCAGACGCAGGTCGAAGGGCTCGGCCGGGAGTGCCTGGCCGTGCAGTGTGATGTCAAGGAAGCGCCGAGCATTCAGGCGTTTTTTGAACGGGTCGAGCAACGTTTCGAGCGTATCGACTTGTTGGTCAACAACGCCGGTATTACCCGTGACGGTTTGCTCGCCACGCAATCGTTGAGCGACATCACCGAGGTCATCCAGACCAACCTGGTCGGCACGTTGTTGTGCTGTCAGCAGGTGCTGCCCTGCATGATGCGCCAACGCAGCGGGTGCATCGTCAACCTCAGTTCGGTGGCCGCGCAAAAGCCCGGCAAGGGCCAGAGCAACTACGCCGCCGCCAAAGGCGGTGTAGAAGCATTGACACGCGCACTGGCGGTTGAGTTGGCGCCACGCAACATCCGGGTCAACGCGGTGGCACCCGGCATCGTCAGCACCGACATGAGCCAAGCCCTGGTCGGCGCCCATGAGCAGGAAATCCAGTCGCGGCTGCTGATCAAACGGTTCGCCCGGTCTGAAGAAATTGCCGACGCGGTGCTGTATCTGGCCGAGCGCGGCCTGTACGTCACGGGCGAAGTTTTGTCCGTCAACGGCGGATTGAAAATGCCATGAGCCAGTTACGCACGATTGTGATTACCGGCGCGGNTTGGCCGCGCCGTCGCGGAAAGTTTTGCAGCCCAGGCCGAGCACCTTTTGATCTTGCTTGATCGGGATCTGGCAACCTTGCAGAGCTGGGTCACCGAGGGCGAATTTGCCGCTCGCATCGAAACCCATCAAGCGGACATCGCCGATCTCGCCAGTCTGCAACTTCTGTTCAAGGGCCTGGCCAACCGGGTCGGCTTTGTCGATGTGCTGGTCAACAGCGCCGGGGTCTGCGACGAGAACGAACCCGAAGACCTCGACAACTGGCACAAGGTCATTTCGATCAACCTCAACGGCACCTTTTACGTCACCTCGTTGTGCCTGCCACTGATGGCGGAGGGTGGGCGGATCGTCAACATGTCGTCGATCCTCGGCCGAGCGGGCAAGGTCCGCAACACCGCTTACTGCGCCTCCAAGCACGGTATCATTGGCATGACCAAAGCCTTGGCGCTGGACCTGGCGCCACGGCGAATCACCGTCAATGCCATCCTGCCCGCCTGGATCGACACACCGATGTTGCAAGGCGAATTGGCGGCTCAAGCGCGCATCGCCGGGATCAGCCACGAGCAAATCCTGCGCAATGCCAAGAAGAAGTTGCCGCTGCGGCGCTTCATTCAGGGCGAAGAAGTGGCGGCCATGGTTCGTTATCTGGCGAGCCCGCAGGCGAGTGGTGTCACGGCGCAAAGCCTGATGATCGACGGCGGTGCCGGGTTGGGAATGTAGCCATGGCTCGACTGGGATTGAACCGCGGCCTTTTGGCCGCGCTGGTCAGCCTCGGCTCGCCAGTGGCGATCGCCGAGTGGTGGCCGGAGCATCATGAAGCGGAGATCGGCGTTGCCACGGCCGTGCGTCTGCACGGTGACGACCAGGTCACGCAAAAGGCCGTGTACCTCAAGTTCAGCCTGGAGGATGCCTGGGACAGCGGCTACTACAAGGCCAAGGGGCGAGCCCGTTACGACTTCCGTTATGACGGCAACAACCCATACAGCGCGCAAGCCCGGGACGATTACCGGGCCACTGCCGATTGGCGGCACCTTTACTGGGGGCTCTACGTCGGTGACGGCGAGCTGACGGTGGGCTGGCAGCAGGTGGTGTGGGGGCGAGCAGATGAATTACGGGTGCTCGATCAGATCAACCCGCTGGATTATCGCGAGGGTGTGATCGGTCTGTTGGAAGACAGCCGCATCGCCGTGCCGATGATTCGCCTGGTGCAGCCGGTCGCCGAGTGGGAGCTGGAAGCGCTGGTGATCACTGATTTCGTGAAGAACCAGGCGCCGGCCGTCGGCAGCGAGTTCGATGCACCGATCTTTGCCACACCTGATCCGCAGATGTTTGTGGTCGATTCGCGGCCCGGGTATGACGGTCACAGTGGCTTCGGTTACGGCGCCAGTGCCAACGGCCGGGTCGGCACGGTGGATGTCAGCTTCGTTGCCCTCAACGCCCGCCAACAGGACCCGGTTTACGCCGTCGAAGGCCAGACCGAAGAGGGCCTGATTCGCCTCGAACGGCAATTCCCGCGCTATTCCATGGGCGGCGCCGGTGTGGCCATCGATGCCGGCCACAGCATCGTGGTACGCAGTGAAGTCGCCTACTTCGACAATTGGCGCGTCACCAATCCTTACCGCGCTTACGGCAGCGACCAGACGGCGATGACCAAGTCGCTGCTGGGCGTCGATTACCTCTTGCGGGACTGGCTGATCTCGACGCAGTGGCAACATCAGCGGCTGCTCGACTGGCAGCCCGGCATGGTCCAGGACAAACGCGACGACCTGTTCACCGTGTCTGCCGAAGGCTCGCAGTTCCAGGATCGCCTCAAGACCCGTCTGGTTTTCGGCATGTCGCCGCCAGCGCAGGACGACAGTTTCGTTCAGGGGATCTTCACCTACAAACCGGTGGACTGGCTCAAGTTGGGGCTCGAAGTCGATGTGTTCTTCGGCAAGCCCGACCGCCAGTTCGGTGCGTACGCCAACCGCGACCAGGTGCGCTTGTCCGCCGGTTATCTGTTCTGACCACACCGGTGCGGTGTGCGAACCACTCAAACAATGAAAAGGAAATCGCGATGTTGCCCATCTTCAAGACCCTGACTGTAAGCGCACTGCTGCTGAGCGCCGCTGCCGCCATGGCAGCTGAAACACGCACGGCCGACGACATCATTCGCCAGGCCCGGGACCGCGACGACGGCAAGAGCTTCATGTCCCAGGTGTCCCTGATCCTGATCGACAAGCAAGGTAACAGCCGCATCCGCGAGTTCAGCTACCTGCAAAAGGATTACCCGGACAGCGACAAATTCACCATGTATTTCTCCGCGCCGAGTGATGTGCGTGACGTCGCCTTCCACATCGAAAACCCGCGCGAGGCCCTGGGCCTCGAAGACAGCCAATGGATGTATTTGCCGGTCAGCCGACAGACCCGAAGGATTTCCACCACGGACAAACGCGGGGCGTTCATGGGTAGCGACTACTCCTATGCCGACCTCGACAAGATTCGCGCCGAAGACTATCGCCAAACGCTGGTTGGCGAAGAGCAGTTGCAGGGCCGCGATTGCTACGTGATCGAGCGTGAGCCGGCGACGCCTGCCGTGCTGGCCAAGACCGGCTACAACAAGCTCAAGGTCTGGGTTGACAAGAAGAACTCACTGGTGCTGCGCCAGGACTTCTTCGATGTAAAAGGTGTGATGTTCAAGCAGATGCGCACCCTGAAGACTGAAACCATCGACCAGATCGACAGCATTACCTTCAGCGAAACCGAGGACTTCATCGCCGGTACGCGCTCTCAGCTGCGCTTCAACCAGTTGCAGTACAACGTCGCGCTGGACGACCGCCTGTTCACGCAGACCGCGATCAAGCGCGGGCTGAAAGCCGGCGACTTGCCGGAATACGCCGTGTCTGCCCGCTAAGCGCCGCTCCCGATTCATCTGGAACCCTCATTCATGGAAAGATACCTGAACTTCGTCGAGCGCTATGCGCGGGCAATTGTGTTCGTGCTGGTGGCGATCACCGCCTACTTCACCTACACCCTCGGCGCGCTGATGTCGGACACCAATCCGTATCTGCTCAAGGACACTCATCCGGCGCGCAAGACGATCATTGATTTGCAGCGCGAGTTCACCGGCACGTATGACTCGGTCATGGTGGCGCTGAACAACCCCGAGAGTGTCTTCAACACCACGTCGTTGAACGCCCAGTTCGAGCTGTCCCAGGCCATACGCCGGTTGATGCTGGCGAACGATGAGGACCGTGTCGAACTGCAGCGCATCGTCGGCCTGCACAGTGGCGACCCTGATGCTCAGGGTTTGCTGGTGCAGATCCTCGCCGAGGGTTTTTCGCAGAACGATTACGCTGCCGCCAAAGCGCTGCGCGACCATGGGATTGCCCGGAACTGGGACAGCCATGACCTGCGGTTTTTGAGCTTTCTTGCCGAGCGGCTCAACCCGATCCAGGAAATGGCCTCGATGGCTGACCTGGAAAACATCAGCTTGAGTGCCGATGGCGAGTTGTGGATCCACAAGACCCTGCATGCCCTGGATATGGACCCGATCAAGGTCGAAGCGCAGATCATGGGCAACGAGCAGATGGTCGGTGGCGTCGTCTCGGCGGACAAGAAAGTCGCCATAGTCGTCGCCGAACTGGGCACCAAACAGGACGACGCTCAGGCCCAATTGCGTGCCTATCACCAGGTCCGCGAGATCATCGCGAAGTACCAGGCCGCTCACCCGGAGTTCACCGATGAGGTGTTCATCGCCGGCATGCCGATCTTCATTGCGGCCCAGCAGGAAATCATCGATCACGACCTGGCGATGCTGTTCCCGATCGTGTTCCTGCTGGTGACCTCTCTGCTGGTTTTCTTCTTTCGCAAACCACTGGGCGTGGTGCTGCCGCTGTTCAATATCCTGTTCTGCACCATCTGGACCCTTGGCCTGATGGCGCTGCTGCGTGTGCCGATGGACTTGCTCACCAGTGTCTTGCCGGTGTTCCTGTTCACCATCTGTTGTGCCGACGCGATCCACGTCATGGCCGAGTATTACGAACAGCTCAATTCGGGTAAGTCTTTCCGCGAAGCCAACCGGGAAACCCAGCGCCTGATGGTCACGCCCGTAGTTTTGACAACGGTCACGACGATTGCCACGTTCCTGATTTCCACCACCAACAACATTGTCAGTATCCGCAACTTTGGCGTGTTCATGTCCATCGGCCTGACGGCGGCGCTGATCATCTCGTTGCTACTGATTCCGGCGTGGATTTCGATCTGGGGCAAAGATGCCGTCCCGCGCAAAGTGCAACTGAAAGCGTCGCTGATCTCCCACTATCTGGTGGTGTTCTGTGCCTGGCTGATTCGCTGGCGCAAGCCGGTATTGCTGGTGACCCTGCCGTTGTTGGCGATGATGACGGTGTTCACGTTCAAGGTGGATATCGAAGACTCGGGCATTGCCTACTTCAAGAAGGACAGCCCGGTGCGGATGTCCGACGAATTCATCAACCGGGCCGGAGTCGCGGGTACATCGCCGGGCTGGATCGCTTTCGACACCAAGACTCCGCGTGGCGCGCTGACCACTGAAACCGTGCAGTTCCTCGACCGTCTGGACCAGTTCATCAAGGCCCAGCCGAACGTGAGTTACACCTATTCGGTGGCGACCTACATCAAGCGCATGAACCTTGTGCTTAACGACATGAACCCTGCTTTCCTGCGGGTGCCGCAGGCGGTGGAGCAGGTGACGGTGGTCGATGATGACGGGAAACCGGAGACCTTCGATGTCGATGGCAACTCGCTCATCGAACAACACATCATGATGTTCGAGAACGGTGGCGGCACTGACTTGCAGAACGTGCTCAATGCCGATTACTCGAAGGCGGTGACGCTGTTCACCATGACCTCCTCTGTGGCGGGCGATTACCAGGCGATGCTCGATAAACTGGACGCCTGGCTGGCCATCAACAAACCGGCCAACCTGCAGGTCACCCATGCCGGTACGCCGTACATATGGACCGGGGTGTTGCAGGAAATCACCCAGGGTCAGGTGCTTAGCTTCTCGCTGGCGTTGCTGGCCGTGACCTTGATGATGATGTTCTGGCTCAAGTCAGTACGCCTGGGCATCCTCGGCATGCTGACGTTGCTGACCACGTCGGTGACGGTGTACGGCAGCATGTACCTGTTGGATATCGAGTTGAACATCGGTACCACACTGGTGACGTTCCTGGTGGTGGGCGTCGTGGATTACGCCGTTCACCTGCTGTCACGGATCAAGATGCTGGTGCAGAAGGGCATCGAGATCGACGAGGCCATCCTGGCGGCCATGCAGGGCGTCGGGCGCTCGACGGTGGTCAACGTCGTGATCTTCTCGATGGGCTTTGTCGCGCTGCTGTTCTCCGCCTACAAACCCGTCATTGACCTGGGTGTATTGGTGATACTGGCGCTGTCATCCAGCGGCTTCATGACCATTTTGTTGGTCACGCTGATTTCGCCGTGGTTCTTTGCCTCGATTGTGCCGCAGCCAGCCGTGCAAGAGGGCGAGCAGCCGGGGGGTGGGGCTGTGCCAGGCTAAATCGCCGGGGCGCCTGCGTGCTGAAAACGGCACGGGGCGCCATGGCCGTTCAGGGGCGGCGGAGCGGATTCAGCGGGCTTTTTCCAGGTGTTCGAACTGGCATTGCATCTGAGCATCTTTGAGGCTCAGCTCAAACTCAACCAAGCCGTCATGCACTTGCTGCAAGGCCTGGATCTGCCCCATCAATTCCTGCTTTTTGTTATCGATGGCCTGCATGGCCAGATCCCAGGGCAGCTCCTGGCCGCGATGATCCTGCAGAATGGCCTGCATTTCCTTGAGCTTGAAACCGAGTTGCTGAGCGCATTTGATGAAGGTCAGCAGCTCTACGCTTTGCTGGCTGTAGATGCGGTACTTGCCTTCGCGTTGCGGGGGTGGCAACAGGCCGATTTCTTCGTAATGGCGGATGCTTTTGACGGTGGTGCCCGACAGCTGGGCGGCTTTGCCGATGTACATGAAAATCCCTTTTTTGGCGCATCAGAAGCGAAAAGATGTCGCGTGCTCGTACAGGCGCGCGACATTTTTGCACAAGCGTCAGGGGGTGGGAAGCCAGGCTGAACAAGGCATCACAGCAGGGAGGCTCGGCTGGGCAGCGCAGGGGCACGGCCTGACCGGGGCCGATCAGCGGCTGGCGACGGCCTGGACTTGCTTGAGCCAGGCTTCACGCTGTTCCGGCTTGGAGCCCAATACCGGACCGAAGGTCAGGGTTTTCAGGGGTTTTATGCCGCAGAACTCCAGGGTGGTCTTGCGCATTTGGTGCAGGCCCGGCATGCGATACACCCACCGGTAGTACCACGGCGGCGTGTCCATTGTCACCAAAAGGTGAGCGGTGCGGCCCTTGAGAAGCTTATCCGGGAAGGGCGAGCCCTTGCGGTACTTGAAGGCAAAACCGGGCAGAAACACGCGGTCGAAGAACCCCTTGAGCAATGCCGGAATGCCGCCCCACCAGATCGGGTACACCAATGTCAGGTGTTCGGCCCAGGTAATGTCGTTCTGTGCGTTGATCAAATCGGGCTCAAGCAACTGGATCTGGTTATAGCCATCGTGCAAGACCGGGTCGAAATCCAGGGTATCCAGGCGCAGCAGGCGCACCTCATGGCCTGCTTGCGTGGCAGCCTCGACATAACGTTCGGACACAGCGCCGCAAAAGCTGTCGTTCGAAGGGTGGCCGAGGATTACGAGCATGCGTTTGCGCTTCATGACAAACTCCAGGTAATGAAGTGCCAAGGGTAAAGTCTGCCCCTTACGGTAGAGTCAAGCCTTGCCGGTTAGCGGTAGAGACAAACAGTCCAGCAGCGCTCGGCTGGAGCCCGGCAAACCGTTGAATGAGGGGGCGCAGAAACGCAATGTGCGTTGAGCCCGCACTCGCACTTGCAAGCGCCAACCGGCTTGAAGGGCTTTCGCCTCCAGATAGACGGCGAGGGCACTGTTGGCGTTGAGGGCGACATAAGCGTGGCTGAGGGTGTCGTTGAACGTCAGGGGGGGGGCAGGACTAGAGCATGTTAAAGCCAGAAAAACCAGTGCTGCCCTGATGTTCAATAATCCTCGCCTACAAATCGAGCTTTTCTGAGCCCGGAAATCAGCCGTTGCCGGGTGCTGGGTGACTTGTCTGGATTTTCCCTAAAGACTCTCAGGGTCCCCAAAGAACATCTGTATCCGCGACCGCAGCCACCGCTCCGCCGGGTCATTGTCCTGTGCCCCGCGCCAGGCCATGTGCAGTTCGAAACTGCGCACGGGTATCGGCAAATCCTCGGCCCGCAAGCCGCCGGCGGCCGTCAGTGCATCCGCCGTGTAGTCCGGTACCGTCGCCACGATATCGGTACCTGCCAGCAAGCTCCCCAGCCCGTTGAACTGCGGTACCGCCAGCACCACGTGGCGCTTGCGGCCGATTTCTTCCAGGGCTTCGTCGATGAACCCGGACAAGTCCCCGGCAAACGACACCAGCGCATGGGGCCGGGCGCAGAAGTCATCCAGGGTGATGCTGCCGGGTACGCTGTCGGCGCGCAGCAGTTTCGGCATGCTGCGGCGCAACACCTTGCGCTTGGCGTTGGCCGGCAGTTCGCTGGTGTAGCTGACACCCACCGAAATCTCGCCCGAGGCCAGCAGGGTTGGCATCAGCAAGTAGTTGACCCGTCGCACCACCAGCACGATACCGGGTGCCTCGGCGCGAATGCGCTTGAGCAGTTGCGGCAGCAAGGCGAACTCGGCGTCGTCCGACAGGCCGATGCGGAACACCGCATTGCTGGTGGCCGGGTCGAATTCGGCGGCGCGGCTGACTGCCGTGGAAATCGAATCCAGTGCCGGTGACAGCAGGGCGAAGATCTCGTGGGCCCGTGCCGACGGCTCCATGCTGCGCCCTGTGCGCACGAACAGCGGGTCATCGAACAGGTTGCGCAGGCGCGACAGCGCCGCGCTGATGGCCGGTTGGCCGAGAAACAGTTTTTCTGCGGCACGGGTCACGCTGCGCTCGTGCATCAGCGTTTCGAACACGATCAGCAGGTTGAGGTCTACACGACGCAGGTCGTTTCGATTCATCGGTGCGCTTCGCCTAATGTGGGGCAGAGGTGAATCTTAAGGCCAAAGGCTGTTACCCTGCACGGGTTTAGGGGGACCAATCGCAGGGAAAGTCAGGTGCCCAATCGATGACAAGCATGTCGACTATTAATGCCCACTGATGGTCTAACGGGCAAAGCCCGGATAGAGTCAGTGGTAATTAGAGGTTCACAAAGGCGAGGTATGCGATGTCCCGCATGATCCGTTTCCACAAGTTCGGTGCTGCCGACGTGCTCCGTTGCGAAGAGCAGGCCGAACCGTCACCCGCTGCCGACGAGGTGCAGATCCGCGTCGAAGCGGTTGGCGTCAGCTGGTATGACGTGCTTTGGCGCCAGAATCTGGCACCGTCCCAGGCGCGTCTGCCAGCGGGGATCGGTCACGAAATGGCCGGGGTGGTGACTGCGGTCGGTGAAGGGGTCGATGACATTGCCGTCGGTGATCGGGTCGCCAGCTTCCCGGCCACCAGTGCCAACGACCACCCGGTGTACGGCGATGTCATCGTACTGCCCCGTACAGCCATCACGCGCTACCCGAATGTGCTCACCCCGATCGAGGCCAGCGTGCACTACACCCCGCTGCTGATCGCCTACTTCGCCTACGTCGACCTGGCACGGGCCAAGGCCGGGCAGACAGCACTGGTCACCGATGCCAGCCATTGCGCCGGGCCTGCCTTCGTGCAGCTGGGCAGGGCCCTGGGGCTGAAAGTGTTCGCCGCCACCAAGGAAGCGGCGCAGCGTGACTACCTGCTGGGCTTGGGCGCAGACAAAGTGATCGTCACCGAAGAGCAAGACCTGCTGCTGCAGATTGGCAAGTACACCGATGGCCGTGGTGTGGACATGGTGCTCGACGGCATGGGCGGCCCGCAGATGTCGCTGTTGGGTGATGTGCTGGCGCCGCGTGGCAGCCTGGTGCTGTACGGTCTGCAAGGCGGCAACCAGACGCCGTTCCCGGCCTGCGCGGCATTCCAGAAGAACATTCAGTTCTATGTGCACTGCATCGGTAATTTCACCGGCAAGCCAGAGCTTGGCATCAGCCAGGACCAGGTGGCACTGCAGCGTGCCTTGCGCGATATCAACCAGTTCACCGCCGATCAGCTGCTGACACCGCAGATCATCAAGGTGTACCCGTTCGAGCAGGTGGTCGAGGCGCATCGCTACATGGACCAATGCCCGTGCGGCGGGCGCGTCGTGCTGGACATGGCGCAACACTGACGGTGGGTGGCGCAAGCGGAAAACCCGGGCAATGTCCCGGGTTTTTTATGCGCGGAGTAAAGTGTTTCAACACTTAAAGTAGGACTGTTCCTACAATAAACCCAGATGTGGACTACATATAAGTCCGTAGCTTTCGGGCTGTCAGAAATATCCCGGCAAATAATCAGCCTTGAATGCTTTTGCCTTGCGAGTCACTGTGAACTGACACGGATGCTGAATGGTTTTTTTACCCTGAACTGTATCTTCAATTCATGCTGCCTCCCTCTCGATAATGGCCCAATGATAGTTTGTGCAAGGAACGTGGGATGAGCATGGCTATGCCTGATATAGAGCAGCATGTGACAGCGACAGGCCATCGCAGGGGTGGTTTCTTCTCGATGGCTTGGCGACAGTGAAGGGTTACGTCATTACTTTCATTTTGTTGTAAGAAATTTCTTCTAGGTAAGTTCGGCGCATGTTCACGTTCAAATGTTGGATACCGCATGCGCTGGCTGCATGAAGTTGATGAGGTGATTGCGTGACTGCTATTCACGACCAGGCGATGCATTATATCTACCAGCAAGTACTCGAGCGCTTGTTGAACCACATGTCCCAGGCCCAGCGCGCTTCCTTGCAGTTGCTGATACAACGCCTGTTGGTCGCTGCAGGCGGGCCGGAGTACATCGGTACTTTCAGCTTGCAGGTATTGCAAGGGAGCGACCGCCATAGCAGCCGGCTGCTGGCCATGTTGCGTGCCGCGCAACTGAGCATTGCCCTGCGTTCGCCGGTAACCTTCCAGCTGCGGGTATTGGTGGTCAGCCTGCCGGTTGCCGATAGCGCCACGCTGGAAGCTCACGAGCGCAGTTTTAGCGCGTTGTTCATGCAGGATGACCCGCGGGTGCAATTGCAGATGATCGAGGGGCGCGCAGTGGTGCCGTTCAGTCGTCGGCTCTCGGTAATGCCTGAGCGCTGGCTGCTGGCGAGGGACGCGATGTTGATGTTCGGCCACATGATCGATGCCAGGCCTGAAGCCCTGCTGGGCTGCCGCCTGCACCTGGAGCTGGCCGGGGCCGTGGGTCAGGCGCTGCAGGCAGCGGTGCCTCCCGATGCGTTGGTCACCGCCATGCCCGGGCTGCAGCGGCGCCGATACCTGGCGTGGGCCCGGCGTAGCCTGCGCCTGGCCGGCGTGCGTGGCTCGCATGCAGTGCACCAGTGCCTGGCGGCGCTGGCCCAAGGGCTGAGCCGATTGCACGGTGCTGTTGGGGGCGCACCGGGTGGTCAGCACGAGCCGGTTCCAGGCGCCGTACCGGAGCGCGCGCCGGTGCGGCTGATCGCTATTGATGACCTGTTGCCGCACTTGCTTGAAGAGCCGCAGCTTGACGCGATGCTGGGTTGTCACTTCGAGACGGCTGCGGATGCTTTGCCGCTGTCCGAATTCGTTGACTCGCTAGCCACGGCCCAGCTGCATGAACTGCGCGCCCGCAGTCTGGAGCCGCTGGCCGGGCGCCCAGCGCTGAGGCTGGCAGGGCAGGCGGGCGGCAGCAAGCAGCGTGACGCCGCGCCGTTGCTATTGGGCAAAGCCTACGGCATCAATCAGGCCCAACTGGTGTGCCTGCTGTTCAGCCCGTTTGCCAGGCAGGGGAAAAACCTCGAGCGGTTCTTGCAGTGTAGGCACGCCGACATGGTGGTGGCGTTGCCGTACCTGCACAGGGCCTTGCAAGGCAAACCCTGCCCCGATGCAGTCAAAGCCTGGCTGGTGAATACCAGTGGCTTGCCGTTGGGGCAACTGCGGCAAATTTATGATGGGCAGTTGCCGCTGGCGGGATGGCGCCTGCTTAACAACCTGGCCCGCCGCGATGTACACCTGAGGCTGCTGCCGCAGCTGGCGTTGGGGCGGCGGCGTGGTGTTGCGGGGCTGCCTTGATGGGGCGAGCGGCCCCAGGCGAGTTCGCGTATCGCAAGGTGTATCGCTACCTGGAAGCGTTGATCGAACAAGCTGCAGGCGTTGGCACATGCCGGTTGCCATCATTGCGTGAGCTGTCCCGGCGGCTGCGGGTGTCGTTGGCCACGGTACAAAGTGCCTACAGCCTGCTGGAAGAGGAGGGCCGTGTACACTGCCTGCCGAGGTCGGGCTATTACGTACAGAGCGGTGGCAAAGATCAGGCCGTGGCCGTGGCCCGGCAGCCTCCCTTGCCGACGCAGCCACTGTTGGAGCGCATGCTGCTTGGTCACGAACGGCGTTTGGCCCGTCAGCGTGATCGCAGCGTTGCGTCCTGGGAAGCGCTGGGTAGCGCCCGTTTGCGCAATGCTGTGGCTGAGCGATACACCCGCTGCTCCAACCAGTACTGGCATGCCGATGATGTCCAGCTAGCCCCCGATGTGCTGGCGGTGCTGGAGACGCTGCTTGCGGCGCTGGCCCTGCAAGGTGGTACCGCATTGGTGCATTCGCCTTGTTGCTGGCAAGTGTTGCGCGCCCTGGCGCGTGCCGGCATGCGCGTGCTGGAAACACCACTGGATGCCCGTGGCAACCCCGAGCTGCACGCGTTGGCCAAGCTGCTGGGTAGCGAGCCGGTAAGCCTGCTGGTCATGCCGTCTTGCCTGGGCATGCCACAAGGGCAGCTGGTTTCACCGTATTACCAGCAGCAGCTTGGTCTTTTGCTTGGCCAGCACCCTGTATGGCTGCTGGAAAACGACCTGGACAGCGAGCTCTGTTACGACGGGCCGCCGAGCACACGCCTGCGTGACTGGATCGACCCGCGCTGGCTTCTGGTGATGGGCACGTTCGAGGCCGCAGTGGGGGCAGAGGCGCCGTATGCCTATTTACTGAGCCGTGACACCGTATTGGCCAAGGCATTCGCTGAACGGGCGTTTCGGCTTGCGCCGCTACGTTTGCAGGCGCTTGCTCACATGCTCGGCAAGGGGGAAATCGAAACGCAGCTGGTACAGCAACGCACAGACTTGCAAAGGCGTACGCAATACCTGGCGCATGTACTGCAGTCGCAATTCGGTCAACGGGTGGTCTTCGACATGCCGCAAGGTGGGCAAATGCTGTGGGTGAGCTTTTGCCAGCCGCTGGCGTGGGACGGTATTGCCGCAGCGTTGGCAGGCTCTGCATTGCACGCACTACCGGGCGAGCAGTTCGGCCTGCCGGGGCATTACCCTCAACACCTTGCGCTGATCTGGCTGGGGGGGCGCCCGGATGAACTGCAACTGGCGGTAAGGCGACTGGCGCAGGCGCTTGAGGTGCGCTGCGGGCGAAACACCCGCTTCTCAAGTTGAAATCAAGACGCTTGCAGGCGCCGCCAAGTGCTGCGAGAGGGCCGACAAGTGAAATGACGGCCTGAAGATCTCAAGGCTCACTCGCAGCACAAAGAGCCACCTGCAGGGGGTGTAAATTGAGTACGCCTCAGGGTTGCTCTTGCCCTTGACGCAAACGGGTACTGACCAGCGCCGCACATACCAGCAACGCTGCAATGATCCACAACCCGTTGCGGGTGCTGCCGGTGGTCTGCTCGATCAGGCCCATCACCGACGGCCCGACGAAACCGCCAAACAGACCGCAAGTGGTGACGAAGGCCAGGCCCGCCGCCAACGCGCTGCCGCTCAGTCGGCTGGAGGGGAAGACGAAGATGATCGACTGCACCACGAACAGCATCAGCGCGGTCAGGGAAAACCCGATCAGGCCGATGAACGAGTTGGCCAGCGATGCCAGCAGCAATCCGGCCGCCATGGTCAGCAGGCCAAAGAACAGCAGGGTGCGGCAGCGGCGCGGCGAGGTGGCCAGGCGTGGGAAGGTCGCAGCACCCATGGCTGCTGCAATCCACGGCACCGCTGTCAACAGGCCGACCTGGAAGGGCGAAAGCGCAGCGTAGGTGCCGATAATGCCCGGCAGGAAGAAAATCACCGTGTAGATGGTGATCTGGTGCACGAAGTAGACCACGATCGCCAGCCAGATCTGCCGGTCGCGGAACATCTGCCCCAGCTTGCTCTGCTGCGGTGCGGCCGCCTGCTCTGCGGCCAGGCGGCGCTCGATGTCCTGGGCGTCGGCAGCCGTCAGCCAAGGTGCCGAGGCTGGACCGTCCGGCAGCTTCTTCCACACCACATAGGCCAGGGCTACGGCGGGCAGGCCTTCGAGCACGAACAGCCATTGCCAGCCATGCCAGCCCAGTACACCGTCCAGCTCCAGCAGGGCACCGCCCAGCGGGCCGCTAAGGATGTTGGCCAGGCACACACCCAGCAGGAAGTACCCCGTGGCACGGGCGCGTTGTTCGCGGTCGAACCAGTAGGTCAGGTACAGCATTACCCCGGGGAACAGGCCAGCTTCGGCGACCCCCAGCAGCAGGCGCATGATGTAGAACGAGGTTTCACCCTGAACGAAGGCCATGCCTGCCGAGAGCAAACCCCAGGTAATCATGATACGGGTGATCCAGAAGCGCGCGCCCACCCGGTGCATGATCAGGTTGCTGGGCACTTCGGCCAAGGCATAGGTGAGGAAGAACAAGCCCGCGCCCAGGCCATAGGCGGCTGCCGAAAGGCCCAGGTCGATGCCCATGCTGGCTTTCGCCAGGGCGATGTTGGTGCGGTCAAGAAAGCTCATCACGTAGACGACGATGAGCAGTGGCATCAATTTGCGTAGCAGCAGGCCGTTCAAGCGCTGCTCATGGGGGGTGGCTGGGGCGCAAGCCGCTGCGCGGGTGAGGGTTGTCATTGTTTTTTTCCCCGTGAAAAGTGCTGGTGGTGTGCCGCGCAGCAGCGGCACACTCAGGTCTGTGGGTCAGGAACGGTTGATGTCGAGCCACACTGCGCCGTTGGGGTACTGATAACGTTCCAGGGTCTCAGCGTGCATCTCGATGCTGTAGCCAGGGCGTTGTGGCGGCATGTAGCGCCCGCGATGGATCACCACCGGGTCGATGAAGTGCTCGTGCAGGTGGTCGACATACTCCAGCACCCGGTTGTGCAGCGAGGCAGACACCGCGATGTAGTCGAAAAGCGCGATGTTCTGCACATACTCGCACAGCCCGACGCCACCGCCGTGCGGGCAGACCGGCACGTCGTACTTGGCGGCCATCAGCAGTACGATCAGGACCTCGTTAAGGCCGCCCAGGCGGGCTGCGTCCAGCTGGCAGAAGTCCAGTGCGCCGGCCTGGAACATCTGCTTGAACATCACCCGGTTGTGGCAGTGCTCACCGGTGGCGACACCGATTGGCGCAATGCGCTGGCGAATGGTGGCGTGGCCGAGAATGTCATCGGGGCTGGTCGGTTCTTCGATCCAAAGCGGTTCGAAGGCGGCCAGGCGGCGCATGTTGGCCACCGACTCTTCGACGCCCCACACTTGGTTGGCATCCATCATCAGGGTGCGTTCCCAGCCTATTTCGTCGCGCAGGATGCTGGCGCGGCGGATGTCTTCTTCCAGGTCGGCCCCGATCTTCTGTTTGACGTGGGTCCAGCCGTCTGCCACGGCCTCGCGGGCCAGTTTGCGCATTTTCTCTTCGCTGTAGCCCAGCCAGCCCGGGGCAGTGGTGTACCCGGGGTAGCCTTCACGCAGCATGTGTGCCTCGCGCTGGGCTTTGCCCGGCGCCTGGCGGCGCAGCAGGGCGATGGCCTCTTCGGGGGTGAGCACGTCGGTGACGTAGCTGAAGTCCAGGCAGCGCACCAGCTGCTCTGGCGTCATGTCGGCCAGCAGTTTCCAAACGGGCTTGCCCTCGTGCTTGGCCCACAGGTCCCACACCGCGTTGATGATGGCGGCGGTGGCCAGGTGGATCACGCCCTTTTCCGGGCCCAGCCAGCGCAACTGGCTGTCGCTGACGGTAAAGCGATGCCAGAAAGCGCCCATGTCGGCGCTGATTTCTTCGAGCGTAAGGCCGACGATCAAGGGGGCCAGCGACTGCACCGCTGCCGCGCATATCTCGTTGCCACGGCCAATGGTGAAGGTCAGGCCGTGGCCTTCGAGGGCTGCAGCGTCGGTGTGCAGCACCACGTAGGCCGCCGAATAGTCGGGGGCACTGTTCATGGCGTCGGAGCCATCCAGCGACAGCGAAGTGGGGAAACGGATATCGCGAACGCTCAGGTGGGTAATGCGTATGCTCATGGTCGACTCTTGTTCTGTTCAGGCACAGGGAGAGCTGACTGTAGGTTGTCGAGCGATACAGGCATAATCGCCAAATCTTAATCAGTGATACCGGATTCGATATGTCTCGCTTGCCACCTGACAAGGCCCAGGCGCCTGCCAGCCTCGGTGCCTTGAAGATTTCCAGCCGTCAGATCACGTTGCTCAATGCCCTGGGCGAATTCGGCAACCTGCGCCGCGCCGCCGCCGCGATGCACACCACGCAACCGGCCGCCAGCCTGTTGCTACAGCAGCTTGAGGAGCGCCTGGGGGTACGTTTGTTCGAGCGCCTGCCCCGGGGGATGCAAGCGACGCTGTATGGCGAGGTGATGATTCGCTATGCGCAAAACGCATTGCATGAGTTCGATCATGCCCAGGCGCAAATCGCCGAACTGGCGCGCGGGGCGTTGGGCCTGGTGCGGGTGGGCAGCGTCATGGGCCCGGTACCGGGCGTGCTGACCAAGGCGGTGCTGGCCTACAAGCGCGACCAGCCCAAGGTGCGTATCTCGCTGGAAGTGGGCACCAGCGACACCTTGCTGCCGGCCTTGCTACGCGGTGATTTCGATATGGTAGTGGGGCGCCTGCCGGATCAGAGCGACAGCCAGGAACTGAATATCGAGCTGTTCGACGGCGGTGAGCAGATGCGCGTAATTGCTCGCGCAGGTCATCCCTTGGCGACAGCCACAGGGCTGCAGCTGGCCGACCTGGTGAGCTTGACGTGGATCTTGCACCCCATCGGCAGCCCGATGCGCCGTCGCGTCGAAAGCGCATTGCAGGCCGGTGGCATGGTGCAGTCGCTGGATATCGTCGAAACCGCTTCGATCCTGGCGACCACTGCCATGCTCGAAGCGTCCGAAATGATTGCGGTGGTGCCCAATGACGTGGCCCAGCATTATGCCCGCTATGGCATGGTCGCCATCCTGCCGGTGGAGTTGCCACTGGCGATGGCCAACCTCGGCGTGCTGACCCTGCGCTCGCGGCCCAACTCGGTTGCCCTTGATACCTTGCTGCGCTACCTGCGGGCACAATAACTTTCACCTGCATGAGGCCCTGCGTCTATGCCGCCGGACATGACCCATTCCAGCTTTTGCAACTGGATCCGCTACAAGCACCTGGTGTTGATCGACACGCTGGCGCGCACGCGCAACATGCACGCCACTGCCACGCGCATGAACCTCAGCCAGCCGGCGCTCAGCAAAATGCTGCGTGACCTTGAGGAGCAGTTCGGCTTTGCCCTGTTCGAGCGCCTGCCTCGCAGCATGCCCCCCACCGAGCTGGGTGAATACGTGGTGCGGTACGCCCAGGGTGCCCTGGCCGAGTCGCAACAGTTCGTCGACCAGGTCAACCGCCTGCGCAACGGCGGGCACGGTTTCATCCGCGTTGGCGGGATCTTTGCCGCGACCGCATTGGTATTGCCGCAGGCCATCGCCGCCATCAAGGCGCGAAGCCCGTTACTGTCGATTGAAGTGGTGGAGCATTCCAGCGATCACCTGCTGACCATGCTCGAGCAGAACAAGCTGGACATCATGATTGGCCGCTTCACCGAGGAACGCTTCGGTCAGCTGTTCGACTTCCAGCCGCTGGAGCCTGAACCCTTCAGCCTGGTGGTGAACAGCGAGCACCCGCTCAACCGGCTCGACAACACACCGCTTGAGGCGCTAGGCGATTGGCCGTGGGTGCTGTACCCGGTGGGTACGCCGATCCGCAACCGCCTGGAGCAGGCGTTCCGAGTGGCCGGAATCGCCACGCCTGCCGACTGCGTGGAGACCATCTCCATGCCCATGTTCCTGCAGTTGCTGCAATCGGCACCGATGATTGCCATGCTGCCGCGCTCGATGGTGGCCGCGCAGTTGGCCAGTGGGCAGTTCAAGGAGCTGCGCAGCCCTTTGCAGGTGGCCGCGCTGGAGTATGGTGTGGTTACCCGCAAGGATGAACCGCTGAGCGCCTCCGCCAGGGCGTTTGTCGAGATTCTGCTGGAGGGCGCGCAGCGACGGCGGCAATCTCCGGCAGATGCTGCGTTCCACCCCTAGCCGATTGAAGATCACGCACCCAAATACCCTTGCGATAACTCCAGGTTATCGCACGATCGGATCATCTCATTGGGAATGCGGCACCAGGCTTCTTACAGTGGCGACAGCCATAACAAGAAGTCAGCCGCTCCGCCCTGAGAGGTCCCATGCAACTGATTGCCAAATCCGGTGACCCCGCGGTCATCCGCCTCAACCCTTTGGACAACGTCGTCATCGCCCGCCAGGCCCTGCTGCCAGGCGTGCGCCTGGATGCCGAGGCGATTACCGTGCGCCAGCCCATCCCTTCAGGCCACAAGCTCGCCACCGAGCCTGTGGCGCAAGGCCAGCCGTTGCGCCGTTACGGGCAGATCATCGGGTTTGCGTCCCAGGCGATCGACGCTGGCGACCATGTGCACGTGCACAACGTGCAGATGGGCGATTTTGCCCGCGACTACGCGTTTGGTGTCGATACCCGCAGCCTGCCAGGCAGCGCCGCGCAGTTCCAGGGCATCGTGCGCGCCGATGGCCGTGTCGCCACCCGCAACTACATCGGCATTCTCACCTCGGTGAACTGTTCGGCGACCGTGGCCCGGGCCGTGGCCGACCATTTCCGCCGTGACATTCACCCCGAGGTGCTGGCCGACTACCCGAATGTCGACGGTGTGGTCGCCCTGACCCACGGTGCCGGCTGCGCAGTGGACCCGAGCGGTGAAGCCTTGGGCCTGCTGCGCCGTACTCTGGCCGGGTACGCCGTCCACCCCAACTTCGCTGCCGTGCTGATCATCGGCCTGGGCTGCGAAACCAACCAGATCGAAACCCTGCTGGAAACCCATGGCCTGCAGGCGAGTGCACAACTGCGCGCCTTTACCATCCAAGGGATCGGGGGCACCTCGAAAACCATCGCTGCGGGTATCGCCCAGGTCAAGGCGCTGTTGGCCGAGGCCAATCGGGTACGGCGTCAGCCGGTCAGTGCCCGCCACCTGGTGGTTGGCCTGCAGTGCGGCGGCTCAGATGGCTATTCGGGGATCACCGCCAACCCGGCACTGGGCAATGCCGTTGACCGCCTGGTGGCCGCCGGTGGTACCGCCATTCTCTCCGAAACCCCGGAAATCTATGGTGCCGAGCACTTGCTCACGCGCCGCGCGGTAAGCCGTGAGGTGGGGGAGAAGCTGGTGGCGCGCATTCGCTGGTGGGAAGACTACTGCCAGCGTATGAACGCCGAATTGAACAACAACCCCTCGGCCGGCAACAAGGCAGGGGGGCTGACCACTATCCTCGAGAAATCCCTGGGCGCAGTGGCCAAGGCAGGTTCCAGCAACCTGGTCGATGTGTATCAGTACGCGCAAGCCGTACGTGCCCAGGGCCTGGTGTTCATGGACACCCCCGGCTACGACCCGGTCTCGGCCACCGGTCAGGTGGCCGGCGGGGCCAACCTGATCGCCTTCACCACCGGCCGCGGCTCGGCCTACGGCTGTGCCCCGGCGCCATCGATCAAGCTGGCAACCAACAACCGGGTGTTCGAGCACCAGCAAGAGGACATGGACGTCAATTGCGGCGGCATCGTCGATGGCTCCACCAGCATCGAAGAGCGCGGCGCATTCATCTTCGAGCAAATGCTGCGCATTGCCTCCGGGGAACGCAGCAAGAGCGAACAGCACGGCTACGGGCAAAACGAGTTCGTCCCGTGGCAGATCGGCGCCGTGACCTGATTGATCGCTCCCGTCCCATTTGCGAGGCAACTGCAATGATTCAAACCACACGGTACAACGTGCAAACGCTTACCACGTTTGTCGAGCAACTGTTCATGAAAGCCGGAGCCGACGTGGAGGTCGCCCAGGTGGTGACCCGGGTGCTGCTCGAAGGCGAACTGCTCGGCCACCGTACCCATGGCCTCAACCTGGTCAGCCGCTACATCGACGGCGTGCTCAGCGGGCAGGTCAAGGCCCGCGCGCAGGCGCTGGAACAGGTCGCCGACAGTGGTGTTTCCAGCCTGTTCGACGGCCACTACGTGTTGGGGCCCTATTGCGTCAGCCGGGCACTGGATTGCGCGGCCGCGGGCGCGACCAAGCAGGGCATCGGTATTGCGGTAGTACGCCGCGCTGCCCATATCGGCTGCCTGGCCGCCTACCTCAAGCCATACACCGACCAAGGGTTGCTGGCCATCGTCTACTCGTCGGATCCGTCGGTGGGGTTGGTCTGTGCTCATGGTGGCATCGACCCGGTGTACACCCCCAACCCGATTGCTGCCGGTATCCCGACCCAGGGTGAGCCGATCCTGCTGGACGTCAGCATGTCCACCGTTACCCTCGGCCTGGTCGGCCAATGCCGCGATGCCGGCCGACGTCTGCCGCACCCGGTGCTGGTGAGCAATGACGGGCAGCTCAGCGATGACCCGGGCGATTTCTTTACCCGCCCGCAAGGCAGCATCCTGCCGCTCGGCGGCCAGGCCTTTGGCCATAAAGGGTTTGCCCTTGCGCTGTTGGTCGAAGCCCTCACCTCGGGGCTGGCCGGCCATGGGCGCAAGGATGCACCGGATCAGTGGGGCGCCTCGGCCACTGCGCTGGTGATTGACCCGCGCATGTTCGGCGGCCTGGAGGCGTTCCTCGACGAAACCAGCTTCCTGGGGGGATTGGTTCTGGCAAGCCGCCCGCTCGACCCCGAACGCCCGGTACGCCTGCCCGGGCAAGCAGGCCTTGCCCTGCGTCGCCAGGCCGTGGAACAGGGCGTGAGCCTTTCGCCGCAGTTGATAGCCGACCTTGAGCGTGTGGCTGGGCAGTTGCAACTGCCGGGACTTTTCCAATGATGCACAGCAAGGGAACACAGATGACTGATCGAACGAACGCCAATCAACCGCTGCCACTGAACCATGATGCCAGCGTTTTTGACAGCGGCAGCTGGGTAGGGCGCGTCTGGTTGCCGGAGCAGGGGCCGGCGGTGGTGCTGGTGAAAGCCGGCGCCGTCTACGACATCAGCACCCACGTGGCGACCGTCTCGGCGCTGCTGGAAGTGGACGATCCGGTGGCCTACCTGCGTGCCTTGCCGCTGGCCGAACCCTTGATTGCGCTGCCGGCATTGCTGGGCAACAGCGATCCCACACGGCGCACCCCGCACCAGCCGTGGCTGCTGGCGCCGATCGACCTGCAAGCGGTGAAGGCTGCTGGTGTGACCTTCGCCACCAGCCTGCTGGAGCGTGTGGTAGAAGAACAAGCCAAGGGCGACCCGGCCAAGGCCGACGCCATCCGTGACACCCTGGCCAGCCGCATTGGCGCCGACCTGTCGCAGATTGTGCCCGGCTCGGCTCAGGCCGAAGCGCTGCGCAAGGTGCTGGTAGAGCAGGGCCTGTGGTCGCAGTACCTGGAGGTGGGTATAGGCCCGGATGCCGAAGTGTTCACCAAGGCCCAACCGCTGTCCGCGGTTGGCCACGGCGCCGACATCGGCATCCACCCCAAGTCCAGCTGGAACAACCCAGAACCGGAAGTGGTGCTGGCCGTGTCGAGCAATGGCAGCATCAAGGGCGCCATGCTCGGCAACGACGTCAACCTGCGTGACTTCGAAGGGCGTAGCGCGTTGCTGCTGTCCAAGGCCAAGGACAACAACGCCTCCACTGCACTGGGCCCGCTGCTGCGGTTGTTTGACGAAAGCTTCGGCCTGGACGATGTGCGTGCTGCCGAGGTGGACCTGCGGGTGGAAGGCGAGGACGGCTTTATCCTCTCCGGGCGCAGTTCCATGCGCCAGATCAGCCGTGACCCGCAAGACCTGGTGCAGCAAACCCTCAACGAAAACCACCAGTACCCTGACGGCCTGGTGCTGTTCCTCGGTACCCTGTTCGCCCCCAAGCAGGACCGCGATCAGCCGGGTAACGGCTTTACCCACAAACCGGGTGACGTGGTGAGCATCAGCAACCCGCAACTGGGTACCCTGTGCAACCGCGTGACCACCAGCGATCTGGCACCGCAGTGGGACTTCGGCCTGCGCGCGTTGATCGACAACCTCGGCCGGCGTGGCCTGCTGGAGGTCGCGGCCACCGCCCGCCCGCTTTGAACGGCTCGCTGCGTCAGGGAGGGGCGCAGCATCATCGAGGGATCGTCAAGGCGCTGACAGCGCGGCAACAATAATAATAAAGGTCATCACATGAACCCAATGAAGAAGTACCAGCGCATTACCGTCGTGTTCCTGCTGCTGATCGGCATCGTCAACTACCTGGACCGTAGTGCGCTGTCGATCGCCAACACCTCCATCCAGAAAGACATGATGATCAGCCCGTCGCAGATGGGCATCCTGTTGTCGGCGTTTTCCATTGCCTATGCCTTTGCCCAGTTGCCAATGGGCATGATCATCGACCGCCTGGGCAGCAAGATCGCCCTCGGCGCTTCGTTGCTGGGCTGGTCGGTTGCCCAGGCGGCGTTTGGCATGGTCAACAGTTTTGCCGGTTTCATGGGCCTGCGGGTGTTGCTGGGGATTGGCGAGGCGCCGATGTTTCCATCGGCGGCCAAAGCATTGTCGGAGTGGTTCGACGCCAACGAGCGCGGCACCCCGACCGGTGTGGTCTGGTCGTCGACCTGTCTTGGCCCCTGCCTGGCGCCGCCGTTGCTGACGCTGTTCATGGTCAACTTTGGCTGGCGCGGCATGTTCATCATTACCGGCGTGATCGGCGTGGTACTGGCGCTGTGCTGGCTGACCTTCTACAAGAGCAAGGCCCGTTTTCTGGCAGAGCTTGCCGCCGAAGGCAAACCGCTGCCGAGTGAGCGCCAGGCTGCGGCCGCCACGGTAACCGCGCCGAAGGCTTCGTACTTTGCCGGCTGGCTTGATCTGTTCAAGCACCGCAGTACCTGGGGCGCGGTGTTGGGTTTCATGGGGGTGATCTACATGCTCTGGCTGCACCTGACCTGGCTGCCGGGCTACTTCGAGCGCGAGCATGGCCTGGACCTGTACAAGACCGCCTGGGTGGTGTCGCTGGCGTATGGCTTCGGTGCGGCGGGTACCATCATTGCCGGGCGCTTCTGTGACTGGCTGGTAAGGCGTGGCATGAGCGTGCTGGGCAGCCGCAAGTTCAGTGTCATCACTGGCCTGGTGCTGGCAGCGCTGTTCACCTTGCCACTGTCGTTCGTCACCGGCCTAACGGGGTGCATCATGCTGCTTTGCCTGGCGCTGTTCAGCATCAATATGGCCAGTGCCACCGCTTGGATGATCGTCAACACCATTGTCGACAGCCAGCGCGTGGCCTCGTTTGGCTCGATCCAGAACTTCGGCGGTTACATCGCAGGCTCGGTGGCACCGATCGTGACGGGCTTCAGCATCCAGTACTCGGGCTCGTTCACCACAGCGTTCATGATCAGCGCGGTGGTGGCGCTGTGCTCGGCGGTGGCGTATTTCCTGCTGCTTCAGGCGCCCATTGGCAGTGCCAGGGTCGAGGCGGGCGGGATGGCTGGCGCAACTGAACAGGCGTGAACGCTACGGGGGCTGCAGTGCAGCCCCTGAACCCTTGGTTGATTGTGACGCGACCCGCGGCGCTTGTCATGGAGGGGTATCTGTATGTATAAACAGTGCCTGTTGCCGCTACCTGACTTCCGCCCGTGATCGCCCATTCCGTCGACGACCCGTTCTACTACCTGCATAACTTCCGCCAGGTCGTGCTGTGGGTCGAACAGCGCTACCAGGACCTGCTCGATGACCAGGAACTGGCCTTCATCCGTGCCTTCAGTCAACTGCAAGCGCCAGCCCAGGCCTTGATGGTGCGCATGGTGATGCGCAAAGGCGAGTTGTTTCGCAGCGATCGGCTCGACTACGCCGAAATCGGCGATACTGCACTGGCGCTGCAGCCGTTGCTGGCCCTCGGCTGGGTACGGGAGCCCGAGCAACTGGACCTTGAACAGCTGTTCGCGTTGCTGCGCAAGGAAGAACTGGCCCGCTGCTTCGCCCGGCAACTGAACCGCCCGCGCGCGGCCAAGCATGAGTTGTTGGCACAGCTGCAACCCCTGGCGCTGGCAGCCCGGTCACTGGTCGAGTGGTTTCCTGCCAGCGAGGTGCGCATCCTCCAGTGGTGCCTGCAACCTCTGTGCGACCGCATGCGCCTGCTGTTCTTCGGCAACCTGTACCAGGACTGGTCAGACTTCGTCCTTGCCGACCTGGGCTTGCTGCGTTACGAGCAGGTGCCGTTCAGCTCCGATTCGCGTGCCTTGCAGCAACGTGACGATGTCGACCTGGCCATGGCGCTGCACCAGTGCGCCGAGCGCCTGGAGCAGGGCGGCGACCCGCTGCCGATCCTTGCCACCCTGCAGGGTCTGCACAGCAGCAACCCCTGGCTGGCCCGGCGCCATGCACGACTGCAATTCGCCGTGGGCCAACAATGCGAACGCCTGGGTGAATGGGACCTGGCCACGACGGTGTATGCGCAATGCAACCATCCCCAGGCGCGCATTCGCCAGGTGAGGGTGCTGGAGCGCACCGAACAGTGGCACCAGGCCCATGCACTGGCGGTGCAACTGGCTGCGGCACCTGCCAACGCGCTGGAGGTGCAGGCGCTGCAGCGCATGCTGCCACGCCTGGCGCGCAAACTCGGCGGCCCGCCACAGCGGCGCCAGCGCACCACGCCGCTGGAACTGATCGAGCTCGAACTGCCCCGCGGGGACGCTGCACTGGGCGTTGAAGAAGCCGTGCGTCAGCACCTGATGCAAGAGGGGGGGCAGGCGCATTACGTGGAAAACACGCTGTTCAACAGCCTGTTTGGCCTGTTGTGCTGGGAGGCCATCTTCGCCCCGGTGCCCGGCGCATTCTTCAACCCGTTCCAGGCCGCGCCACAGGACCTGCACGACAGCGACTTCCAGCAACGGCGCAGTGCACTGTTCGAACGCTGCCTCGGGAGGCTCGACGAGGGTAGCCATCGCCAGGCGATTCTCGACTGCTACGTGGCCAAACAGGGGCTGCAGTCGCCGTTCGTGTTCTGGTCCATGCTCAGCGAGGAACTGCTGGAGCAGGCCTTGGCTTGCCTGCCGGCCGCGGCGCTCAAGCAATGTTTCCTGCGCCTGTTGCAGGACATTCGCAACAACCGTACCGGCATGCCCGACCTGATTCAGTTCTGGCCCGAGCAGGGCCGTTATCGCATGGTCGAGGTCAAGGGGCCCGGTGACCGCCTGCAGGACAATCAGCTGCGCTGGCTGGAGTTCTGCAGGCAGCACGGCCTTCCGGTCGCGGTGTGCCACGTGCGCTGGAGCGAAACGCCTTGAGCTACAGCGTAGCGGTGCGCGCCTTGTGTGAGTTCAGCGCCAAGGTCGGTGACCTGGACCTGCGCTTCACGCCATCGCCCACCGCCCAGGAGGGTATCGAAGGGCATCAGCGGGTGGTGGCGCGGCGGGCTGCTGGCTACGAGTCGGAAATCGCCCTTGAAGGCCGGTTCGAAACCCTCAGGGTGCGGGGCCGCGCCGATGGCTATGACCCTGGCAGCAATCGCCTGGAAGAGATCAAGACGCACCGTGGCGACCTGGCGCGTCAACCGGCCAATCACCGTCAGTTGCACTGGGCACAGGCCAAGGTTTATGGCTGGTTGATGTGCCAGGCACGACAACTGCCCGCCATCGAGGTGGCGCTGGTGTACCTCGACGTGGACAGCGACAGCCAGACGCTGTTCACGGAGCACTGTTCGGCTGCCGAGCTGCAGGCCTTCTTCGAAACCCAGTGCCAGCGCTTTCTGGGCTGGGCCCGATCGCAGCAACGACGCCTGGCCGACCGTGACCAAGGCCTGCTGGCGCTGAGTTTCCCCTACCCACAGTTCCGAAAGGGCCAGCGGCAGTTGGCTGAAACCTTATACAAAGCGGTGAGCACCGGCCGTTGCCTGATGGCCCAGGCCAGCACCGGCATTGGCAAAACCCTTGGTACCTTGTTCCCGCTGCTAAAGGCCATGGTGCCGCAGCAGCTGGACAAGCTGTTTTTTCTCACCGCCAAGACACCAGGCCGGGCACTCGCCCTGGATGCCCTGCGCCAGATCACCGAGGCCACGCCGCAACCTGCCCTGCGCACATTGGAGTTGATCGCCCGCGACAAAGCCTGTGAGTACCCGGACAAGGCCTGTCATGGTGAGTCCTGCCCATTGGCCGCAGGTTTCTACGACCGTTTGCCGGCTGCGCGCGAGGCTGCGGCAGCACTGCCGTTGCTCGACCGCGCCAACCTGCGTGAAGTGGCCTTGGCGCACCAGGTGTGCCCGTACTACCTGGGCCAGGAGATGGCGCGCTGGGCCGACGTGCTGGTCGCCGACTACAACTACTACTTCGATGCGCATGCTTTGCTGTTCGGCCTGACCCAGCTCAACCAGTGGCGAGTGGCAGTACTGGTGGACGAAGCGCATAACCTGGTCGAGCGTGGGCGCGGCATGTACAGCGCCAGCCTTGACCAGGGCCAGCTGCTGGCGTTGCGCCAGAGCAAACCGCCTGGGCTGGTCAGTGCGCTGGACCGCCTGAACAGGCAATGGAACGCCCTGTATAAAGAGCAGCGTGCGCCGTACCAGGCCAGCGAGTCGCTGCCCGAAGGCCTGCTGCGCGCCCTGCAGCAGTGCGTCGGGGTGATTCAGGAACAGATGAACCAGGCCCCCACGCACATCGACCCCCAGGTGTTGCAGTTCTTCTATCAGGCCTTGCAGTTCTGCCGGGTTGCCGAGCTGTTCGACGAGCACTTTCTGTTCGACATCAGCCAGCGCCAGGGCCCGCGCAAGCGGCGGCTGGCCACGCTGTGCCTGCGCAATGTCACCCCGGCGCGGCTGCTGGCACCACGCATGCAGGCGGCGCGCAGTGTGACGCTGTTTTCCGCCACGTTGAGCCCACGGCACTTCTACAGCGACCTGCTGGGCATGCCAGCCGATACCGCTTGGCTGGACGTGGCCGCGCCGTTCCGTGCCGAACAGCTGGAGGTGCGCATTGCCAGCCAGGTGTCCACCCGTTACCAGCAGCGCCAAGCCTCCCTGGCGCCGATCGTTGACCTGATTGCCCGGCAGTATGAGCGTATGCCGGGTAACTACCTGGCGTTCTTCAGCAGTTTCGAATACCTGCAACAGGTGGCAGGGCTGTTGGCCGAGCAGCATGGGCAGATTCCACTGTGGTCACAGGAGCCGGGCATGGACGAGGCAGCTCGCCAGGCATTTCTCGATCGCTTTGTCGCCGATGGTCGAGGTGTGGGCTTTGCTGTATTGGGCGGCGCTTTCGGCGAAGGGGTGGATTTGCCCGGCACGCGGCTGATTGGTGCGTTTGTCGCTACCCTGGGGCTGCCTCAGGTCAACCCGGTCAACGAGCAGTTCAAACAGCGCCTGGGGCGGCAATTTGGCGCGGGTTTCGATTACGCGTACCTCTACCCGGGCGTGCGCAAGGTGATCCAGGCGGCGGGCCGGGTTATTCGGGGTGACCAGGACCGTGGCGTACTGGTGCTGATTGACGAACGCTTCGCCGAGCCCCGGGTTCAGCAGATGTTTCCAGGGTGGTGGGCGGCGGCTATTGTCTAGCGGTCTTTCGCCTTTGACGATCAGTCGCAATCAGGGGGGATCAAACCATCCACCAAGTTCCCCTCATGGCACACCGCCGCAAGGCGGCCCAAGCACGTCAACCGGGCATTCCGTCTGCCCGGGGCCGGAGCAGGATGGGCAGGTAATGGCGCAGGAACAGCAACAGCGCCAGGCTCCAGCACAGTGCCGAAACGCTTACCCCCAGCGATGTGAACAGCGGCAGAATCACCCGGGCCAAGGTCGCCAGTTGCATCAGGGCAAAGGCCCAGGCAATGCTGGTCGGCACCTGCAATGGCCTGCCGGTGTGGCCCAGGCTGACCCGCGCCATCATGGCCAGGATCAGCCCGGTCATGGCGCCAACGGTCAGAGCGTGGGTCACCAGGCTCGGGCTCAGGGCCACCCCGCTATGCCACAACGCCATGCCCAGGCAGGCCAGGGCGAGCCAGGCGTAGGCCAGGTGTAGCGACCACAGCAACGGTACGCGCCACAGGCCACGGTCATGCCACAGCACCAGTCGGGTCGCGTGCAGCGCGAACAAGGCAAAAAACAGCACCGCCAAATTTGCTTGCGGCGTATCGGCCAGGCCGGTGGCAAACGCCAGCGGTACTGCGACGCTGAGCAACAGGCAGGCTCGGTCCAGCCATGGGCGGGCAGGGGCCGCGTCAAGGTGACCCAGGCCACGGCGGGTAAAGAAGGGTATGACCCGGCCGCCGAGTACGGTCATCATCGCCGTCACCAGCCACAGCCCGGCAAATATTCCACGACGCTGCCACAGTTCGTCCTGGTGCAACCAGCCGGCCAAGGTCAGCCACTGGCAGGCGGCAATCAACAGCACCAGTACGACGATCGGGTAGTTGTTGCGCAGGCGCCGTTGCAGGACCGGTCGCGCCAGGCTCAATGCCACCAATGGCAGGAAGCTGCCCTCGACCAGTACCAGCAAGCTACCCGGTAGTGGCATAAACCAGCTTACCCGCCCCAGCAGCCAAAGCAGGAACACACCCTGCAGCGCCCGCCCGCTCAAGCCTGGGATGCCGCTCCAGTTCTGCACGGCGGTCAGCAGAAAACCCGCGATAATGGCGGCGGCGAAGCCGTAAAGCATCTCGTGGCGGTGCCAGGCGAGCATACCCCCGGGCGGTGCAGGGGCCAGTGCCCCAGCCAGTACGCCGGCCCACAACAGCAGGGCGATCAGCGCAAACAAACTGCCACCCAGGAAGAACGGGCGAAAACCCAGGCTCCAGACGGCTTGGCGTGGGCGTGAAGCAGTGGGTTGCAAGAGCATGGGCAGTCCTTGGTTCGTTCAGTAGGCTTCAATTGGGGTAAGATCACGATCCGTGCCAGTTTGCAAAGCCCTTGAATATCAAGGTGATGGCACTTCTCAGGGTCCGAATGACACGCGCGTATTGCGGTCATTCAGACTGGCTTGTATGTCGTTTTGACTTGCTTCAGGGTTTGCCTGGTTCAGTGCCGGCTGACGCTTCGCTACAGGATTCACGTTTTGTCCGACCTCTCGAAAAATCCGCTGCTGCAGTACATGGCCCGTCTGGCCCCATCCAGCCAGCAAACCATGCGCTACATTCTTCAGGACGCCGCCGACCGGCTAGGTTTTGTCGACTGCAACATTGTCGATGTGCCTTGGCATCGGCTCGAGCCGGGCCATGTGATTGCACTGGTGGCTGCCCTGCGTGCCGATGGCTACGCGCCCAACAGCTCGTCGCTGTACGTCAACGCGATTCGCGGGGTGATGAACGAGGCCTGGCGTCAGGGCCTGATCGACCACGAGCAGCTGTTGCGTATTCGCGAGGTCAAGCCGGCCACGGGCACCCGTTTGCCGCCAGGGCGCAACCTGCGCCGCAGCCTGATCCGCGAGCTGATGGATGTGTGCGCCGCCGACCCGCGGCCACAGGGGGTACGTGATGCGGCGATCATTGCCTTGCTGTACGGCACCGGCATGCGCAAGTCGGAGTCGGTCGACATCGACCTCGACCAGGTCGACTTCGAGGCGCGCAGCCTGCAGGTAGTGGGCAAGGGCAACCACCAGCTGGTCAAGTACGCACCGCCGTGGGCGTTCGAGAAGCTGCAGGCCTGGCTTGAACTGCGCCGCCAGGACCTGCCTGCCGGGGCGGAAGATGACCCGTTCCTGTTCAACCGCATCCGTCGCGGCAACCACATTACCCGGGCGCGCATTACCAAGCATGCGATCTACTACATTGCCCGCCAGCGCGGCGCGCAGGTGGGGGTGAAGATCATGCCGCACGATTTTCGCCGGGCATTCATTACCCGGGTGATCGAAGAGCACGACCTGTCGATTGCGCAGAAGCTGGCGCACCATGCCAATATCCAGACCACGGCCATCTATGACCGGCGTGATGACAACGAGCGTCGGCGAGCCGTGGACCGCTTCGATTACTGAGGCTTGATATTGTGGGGCTCAAAGCAGCCCCCTTTTCACGTATGCCGGCACCGAAACAGGGCCGACACACGCCCCTGCTTTGTGCGCCATTCCCCCGCATGCCCGATGCCAGAGCGGGCACCGCACAGGTTTCATCATCGTTCACCTGCGAAGTTGGCCCGCAACCTGCTATATCCAGCCTGCGAATTTGATCGAGTGGTCAGGCCGTGCGCGCTAGCAGGCGCCCGCGCCGGACCCTCTAAACGGCCAGCAGGCCACGGATTTCAGGGGCCGCAGGATGTCGCTCGCGGAGCAGATCGAACAACAACAAGACGATGCAGGCTGGAGTGCTCACCTGCAGTTGCGCTTTGTGCAGCGTGACGGCGTGACCCGCCTTGGTGCGTGGAAGCATTTCGGACCTCTTTTGGTGCAGCGGCCTTTCTATCCCGAAGGTGCGCCGTGCCATGTCTATGTCCTGCACCCGCCGGGCGGTATCGTCGCCGGCGACCGCCTGGAACTGGACATTCACCTGGAGCCGGGTAGCCACGCGCTGCTGACCATGCCCGGCGCCAGCAAGTTCTACCGCAGCATTGGCCCGACCGCGCGGTTGACCCAACGCTTCCACATGGCCACGGGCAGCACCCTGGAGTGGCTGCCGCAGGACAGCATCTTCTTCTCCGGCGCCCGCGCCAGCCTCGCCAGCCGTTTTACCCTCGAGCCGGGCGCCCGCCTGCTGGCCTGGGAAACCCTGTGCCTGGGCCGTCCGGTCATGAACGAGCGTTTCGACCACGGCGCCCTCGACAGCCTTTTGCACATCGAACTGCCTGACGAGGTTGGCCTGCATGAGCGCCTGCGGCTCGCAGGCGGGCACCTGGGCAAGCTGGGTGGGCATCCGCTACTCGCCACCTTTTGTGCCGCACCTGCCGATCAGGCAGTACTGGAGCAGGTGCGCCCGCTACTCGATGAACTGGGCAACCCGGCCGGTGCGACCCTGCTCGGGTCGTTGCTGGTGATCCGCGTGCTCGACCATGACAACCAACACCTGCAACGCACCCTGCAACGCCTGTGGCATGTGCTGCGCCCGGCCATCCTCGGCCTGCCAGCCTGTCCGCCGCGTATCTGGGCTACCTGAGAGAGCGCCATGGAGCTTACCCCGAGAGAGAAAGACAAACTGCTGCTGTTCACTGCCGCGCTGCTGGCGGAGCGGCGGCTGGCCCGTGGCCTGAAGCTCAACTACCCGGAGGCCGTGGCGCTGATCAGTGCCGCGGTGCTCGAAGGCGCCCGCGATGGCCGCACAGTCGCCGAGCTGATGAGCCTGGGGCGTGAAGTGCTGACCCGTGAGCAAGTGATGCCCGGTATCGCTGAAATGCTTCACGACGTACAGGTCGAAGCGACCTTCCCGGATGGCACCAAGTTGGTGACCGTGCATGACCCCATCGTCTGAAACCGCCAAGGAGCGTCGCATGATCCCAGGTGAAATCCAGGTCGCCGCGGGCGACATCGAGTTGAACAGTGGCCGAGAAACGGTCAGCGTCAGTGTGGCCAACCATGGCGACCGGCCGGTACAGGTCGGCTCGCACTACCACTTCTACGAGGTCAACGACGCGCTGTTATTCGACCGTGCGCCAACCCTGGGCTTTCGCCTGGACATCCCGGCCGGCACTGCCGTGCGCTTCGAGCCGGGTCAGGCGCGTACCGTGCAACTGGTGGCGTACGCCGGCAAGCGTGAGGTCTATGGTTTTCAGGGCAAGGTGATGGGCGCGCTGGAGGGCAGGGCATGAGCCGTATTTCCCGTCAGGCCTATGCCGACATGTTCGGCCCCACGGTTGGCGACCGCGTGCGCCTGGCCGACACTGCGCTGTGGGTGGAGGTCGAGAAAGACTTCACGATCTACGGCGAAGAGGTGAAGTTCGGCGGCGGCAAGGTTATTCGTGATGGCATGGGGCAGGGCCAGATGCTGGCGGCCGAGGCCATGGACCTGGTGTTGACCAATGCGCTGATCATCGACCACTGGGGCATCGTCAAAGCCGACATTGGCATCAAGCATGGACGCATTGCGGTGATCGGCAAGGCCGGCAACCCCGATGTGCAGCCGGGCGTGAACGTGCCGGTTGGGCCGGGGACCGAGGTGATCGCGGCCGAGGGCAAGATCGTCACTGCCGGGGGGGTCGATTCGCATATCCACTTCATTTGCCCGCAGCAGGTGGACGAGGCATTGAACAGCGGTGTCACCACGTTCATCGGCGGTGGAACCGGGCCGGCCACTGGCACCAATGCCACCACCTGCACGCCCGGCCCTTGGTACCTTGCGCGCATGTTGCAGGCCGCCGACAGCTTGCCGATCAACATCGGGCTGCTGGGCAAGGGCAATGCCTCGCGGCCGGACGCGCTGCGCGAGCAGATTGCCGCAGGTGCTGTCGGGCTCAAACTGCATGAAGACTGGGGCTCTACGCCAGCAGCCATCGACTGTTGCCTGGGCGTGGCCGAGGAAATGGATATCCAGGTGGCGATTCACACCGACACCCTCAACGAGTCGGGCTGTATCGAAGACACGTTGGCGGCCATCGGCGACCGCACCATCCACACCTTCCATACCGAAGGTGCCGGTGGCGGCCATGCCCCGGACATCATCCGTGCGGCGGGGCAGGCCAACGTGCTGCCATCCTCGACCAACCCGACCCTGCCGTACACGATCAACACCGTGGACGAGCACCTGGACATGCTCATGGTCTGCCACCACCTGGACCCGAGCATCGCCGAGGACGTGGCCTTCGCCGAGTCGCGCATTCGCCGCGAAACCATCGCTGCCGAGGACATCCTCCACGACATGGGCGCCTTTGCCATGACCTCGTCCGACTCCCAGGCCATGGGCCGGGTTGGCGAGGTGGTGCTGCGCACCTGGCAGGTGGCGCACCAGATGAAGCTGCGTCGCGGGCCGCTGGCACCGGACACCCCGTACAGCGACAACTTTCGGGTCAAGCGCTACATCGCCAAGTACACCATCAACCCGGCACTCACCCATGGCATCGGTCACGAAGTGGGCTCGGTGGAGGTCGGCAAGCTGGCCGACCTGGTGCTGTGGTCGCCAGCGTTCTTTGCGGTCAAGCCGGCTTTGGTGCTCAAGGGCGGGATGATCGTCACCGCGCCCATGGGCGACATCAACGGCTCCATACCCACCCCCCAGCCGGTGCACTATCGGCCGATGTTCGGCGCGCTGGGGGCGGCCCGGCATGCCACACGCATGACATTCCTGCCCCAGGCGGCAATGGACCGCGGGCTGGCAGAGGAGCTTAACCTGCGCAGCCTGATTGGCGTGGTCAACGGCTGCCGGCGGGTACGCAAGCCGGACATGGTCCACAACACCCTGCAGCCGCTGATCGAAGTCGATGCGCAGACCTATCAGGTGCGTGCTGATGGCGAGCTGCTGGTCTGCGAGCCGGCCAGCGAACTGCCGCTGGCCCAGCGCTATTTCCTGTTCTGAGGAGCACCCATGATTGTCTTGAGCCGCCGTATCTCCGAACCCGGTACGCGGGTTGTCAGTGGCACTGTCACCCTCGACGTGGACAGCCGTATCAAGAGCCGCCTGCGAGTAACCCTGGACGATGGCCGCGAAGCCGGGCTGATGCTGGAGCGCGGCCACCTGCTGCGCGGAGGTGAATTGCTGGCCGATGCCGAGGGCACCCAGCTGATCCGCGTGCTGGCGGCGCCCGAGGCGGTGTCGACGGTGCGCTGTGCCGATCCACACCTGTTGGCCCGCGCCGCCTACCACCTGGGTAACCGCCATGTGCCGCTGCAGATCGAACCCGGGCTGTTGCGCTTCCAGCACGACCATGTGCTGGACGACATGTTGCGGGGGCTGGGCCTGACGGTAGAGGCCGAACAGGCCCCGTTCGAGCCTGAAGCGGGCGCCTACCAAAGTGCACCGCATGGCCACAGCCACAGCCACAGCCATGCCCATGGCCACGATCACCCGTTCGTACGCCTGCCTGCCCATTCCTGAACTGCCCTGGAGCAACCGATGAAAAAGACTTTCGCCCTGTTTCTGTTGATGCTGGCACTGCCAGCCTTCGCCCATCCGGGCCATGACAGCAACCCGCTGCAGGACGGCCTGCTGCACCCGCTGACCGGGCTTGATCACCTGCTGATGCTGCTGGGCACCGGCGTGCTCGCCGCGTTGACCCGGCGCAACCTGACATTGCCCCTGGCGACCCTGGCGGCCATGTTCGGTGGCGCCGTGTGCGGTCACCTGTTCGGCGATGTGCTGGGCATGGAAACCCTGATTGCCGTGTCGCTGCTGGTGGCTGCCGGGGCGGTGCTGCTGCCGAGCCGCCAGTCGCTGCTGGCCATGGCCATGCCGGTGTTCGCCTTGTTCCATGGTTGGGCACATGGCGTAGAAGCCACGCCGAGCGCGTTCTGGCAATTCAGCGCGGGGTTTGTCGTGGTCAGCGGCTTGCTGCTGGCGGCGGGCTTTGCAGTCGGTTGCCTGCTGCGCCGCCACAGCGGCCTGCAGAAGGCCTTTGGCGGTGGCCTGTTGGCCGGCGCCGCGCTGGTGCTGGCCGGTTGATGAACAGCGACCTGGCGCTGCTGCGCCTACTGCAGTTGGCCAGCCCCGGCTTGCCGGTGGGTGGTTTTACCTATTCGCAAGGCCTGGAGTGGGCGGTCGAGGCCGGCTGGGTTCGGGGCGTGGACAGTTTTGTCGGCTGGCAGCGTGAGCAGGTTCACGACACCCTGGCCTGCCTCGACTGGCCGGTGCTGGCGCGTCTGTACCACGCCTGCCAGGCTGAGGACGCCGAAGCGTTCGGTCACTGGAGCCGGTTCTTGCTGGCCAACCGCGAAACCGCCGAGCTGCGCCTGGAAGAACAGCAGCGCGGCGCAGCGCTGGCGCGGTTGCTCGACGGCTGGCAACTGGGCCAGGCACCCGCCTGGCGCGCCAGCCTTGAGCTGACCCAGTTGGGCGGCATGGCCTGGCTGGCTGCGCACTGGGCCATCCCGTTGCGCCAACTGGCATTGGGCCATGGCTTTGCCTGGCTGGAGGGCGCGGTCATGGCCGGGGTCAAGCTGGTGCCGTTCGGCCAGCAGGCTGCCCAGACCTTGCTGCGCGACCTTGGCGCCGACTTGCCCGCTGCACTGGACCAGGCACTGGCCCTGGGCGATGACCAGCTTGGCGGCGGCCTGCCGCTGCTGGCCATCGCTTCATCGCGTCACGAAACCCAATACACCCGTTTGTTCCGTTCCTGAGGACTGCCTGCATGCAAAGCTATCAACAACCCCTGCGCGTCGGTGTCGGCGGCCCGGTCGGCTCTGGCAAGACCGCTCTGCTGGAAGCGCTGTGCAAGGCCATGCGCGATCACTACCAGATTGCCGTGGTTACCAACGACATCTATACCAAGGAAGACCAGCGCATCCTCACCGAGGCCGGCGCCCTTGAGCCGGAGCGCATCGTTGGCGTTGAAACTGGCGGCTGCCCGCACACGGCCATTCGTGAAGACGCCTCGATGAACCTGGCGGCGGTCGAAGCGCTGGCGCGCAAGTTCGGTAACCTCGAAGTCATTTTCGTGGAAAGCGGCGGTGACAACCTCAGCGCCACGTTCAGCCCGGAGCTGGCTGACTTGACCATTTACGTGATCGACGTGGCCGAGGGCGAGAAAATCCCGCGCAAGGGCGGCCCAGGCATTACCAAGTCCGACTTCCTGGTGATCAACAAGACCGATCTGGCGCCTTATGTCGGGGCTTCACTGGAAGTGATGGAACGCGACACCCAGCGTATGCGGCCGCAGCGGCCCTGGACCTTCAGCAACCTGAAGAAGGGCGAGGGGTTGCAGGCGGTGATCGACTTTATCGTCGAGCGCGGGATGCTGGGTGCGCGAGCCTGACAGATCGAGGTCCCTGCGGGCTTGTCCCGCGAAGGGACCGGTCCTGGGTAAATGAATTACGCGCGTTTGTTGAACTGCGCCAACGCTGGCAACAGTTGCTTGTCGATGGCCAGGGCGCACTGGCCCCGGTAGCTCAAGGCTTTCCGGGGTTTTTTTCGTCTTCGCGTTTGCTATTTCCCGGCCCCAGAACTGATATTTTTGCCAGTAGCAGCCTGTGCTTGCCGAGTGCAATGCTGACATCCCCTATAACGGAAGCAGGTGGATGGTCATGACTGAACTGGCGAGCGACGAATTCGAAGAGATCAGTTTTATCAGTCCCTCCGGGGACGTGCTCATCCGTGTCTACACCCCTAAGCAATGTACAGACCCGGTAGACTGGGGCGAATTCGAAGAAATTGAACGTCCGGCCATGCTTGTCAGGCCTGGTATGTTTGACATGGAGGTAGTGACACTTACCAACCCTGATGGCCGTTGGAGGCGAAGGATTGGAACGGTCAGACCCACAATGAACGCAGCACCCTCCGCAGCTAGTGAAAGTGCTCCGTTGAGCGATACCAATTCACCCTTCGTGAAGCACAGTCTGCAGACTGACGGTCAGTCAGAAGTACAATACGCCGATGGTTGGGAGATTTTATATCACGACGGGTCAGGTGTCAGGTTCAGTCTGTACGCTGATGGTTTTACAGGTGATCTTTCGGACTATGAATTCGCTCTTCCCTATTGGATTAGGGATGCTGAGGAAAGAATTGTCCACGGGGCTTGTAATTTTGAACAGTTGAGTACGCTTGGCGCGACCTGGGCATTTCGTCCTTTGGTACTGCTCGCCGGGAAAAAGGCGCGAGCCGAGGCAGTTCAACCGCAGGCAGACGTGGAGCAGACGTATCACGATAACAAGGTGCATTTCCGGTCCAAATATGGCCAACCCTTTGGAACGGCTAACGAGATTGTTTATGGCTCCTACGAAATTACGTCGGCGAAGGTTTCCAGTGGCCAAGATCCTGATAACTATATCGACCCACCGTTTACAAGAAGTTTCTCCAGCAATGGAACTATGAGCTTCAAGGTGGGGCGGCACGGTACGGACGCTGTCGCGAACTGGTTCAGTAGCTACATCAGTGATTCCGAGAATACGTTCGGGCATGCTCCAGGTAAGCTCAATTTTGGTTTCAAAGGCACGTTGAAACTGACCGTGACGGGCGGTAGTTTCAGTGGCATGGACCAAACGCTGGTATTCAAGGACGTTTTCATCGCTCAAGGTCATACAGGAACATCAAATAACTGGTGGTTCGGCGCCATTGGTGCCCGCAACCCGGACGATGGTAAGCGTTGGGTTCGAGTGGAGGGTAAGGCGCCGACGCCGTACGGGGAGTTTGATGCCTCGATGTATTTTCAGCGCGGCGGAGAGCCGCTCACGGACGACGAAATATTCGTATACGAGGGATCGCTAAATGCGCTGCCCACCGAGGCGTGGATGACCAGATTGATAGGTACGACTCGCGTGCAAGATATGGTGCTTCCCGGCAGCCATAACGCTGGCATGTATGGCCCACTGCATAATTGCACCGGGGGAGGCTTTGGTGAGGCAGCATCTAGAGCGCAACGCGCCTCCATTGCGGAGCAACTCCGGATGGGTGTTCGTTACCTGGATATCCGGGTCGCTCGCGCTGATGGTCAACTGCTTTGTTACCATCGGACAGGCACCGGCACGGGGCCGGGATGCGACGGCGCGACGCTCGACGAAGTACTCACTTCCGTTGACACGTTCTTGACAGAAAATCGCGGAGAGTTCGTGATCTTGAGCTTCACGCATATACCCGACGCTGACGTTTCAGCCATTCAAACGATGATTAATCGCCATGCGAATCGTCTGCACAAAGTCAGTGCCGAACCGGGTGAGCGCAAACCGGTGAACCAATTTATCCTGGAGGATTTGCGCGGGAAAATGCTGGTGGTCAGTGAAGGGTTGATGGATGCGCCTGACTCAGGGTTTTATAGAAAAACAAAGGGTCCAAATTCTTGGGATGCGTATCAAATTGTGGATGACTACGCTAATTCGAAAGACACAGATGCTGTGATTGAAGATCAGTTGGGTAAGTGGGCAAGGCATGTGCCGGGTGAATATGGCGTCGGCTTCATGCTCAACTGGACTCGCACCCCGCAGAGCGGGGCGGATTCGGTCGAAAAAATGGCGAAAGTCATCAATGAAAAACTGGCACACAATCTTAATAGCTACCCGGCTAACTGGAGTGCCCCGCAGGTGGTATTGCTGGATTTTGTGACGCCGGGGTATGTCAACTCCATTGTCAATCAAAACCTCGCAAATATTTCACGGCGCGACGAAGGCGATGAAGTGGAACCACCCGTTGGGGCGCGAGTCAACGTGAATATGTATCCACTGCCATTATTTGACGGTGACCCGGTCCGCAAAAAACTACCTTTCGGTTCGTTGATTCCACTCTGGAGGGAAACCGCCATCAGCAACGAGGGCGGAAGCGTGCGTTTCGCGGCGCGGCCGTACAATCGTAACAGGTTGATTACCTTTGGCGGGTTGGGGTTGCTGTGCTTCAGGCAATACATCATCTCTAAAGACTTTGAAGGTGATGGCTTTGAGGTGCCGTTGCTGTCGGATGTACCTACTAGTCTACCCAAAGGCGTCCGGGAGATACGATGGATAGGCACCAATGCCAAAATAAGATGGTTGCATCTGCTTCAATACGGCAAAGTGGACGCTGAATAATACAACGTCTATTTTCTGTATTGTCGCGAAACGCGCAGTGTGTTGACTTTCGGCGAGCAACTGGTGGCTCCGTTGATTGTTCTACCACTCAGGTGGGTAAGGGCAGCCCGATTATCCTCCCGGTATATTCGGCTGGCGGCGCGTCAGCGTGCACCTGCATCAAGGTATCCAGCAGCGTTTGACTGGCGAGGGAGAAGAGCGCCGCTCTTGGCCCCCGCCAGTTCAGCGTGAAGCGGCAACTGTTCGCTTGCGGCCAGTACGCCCTCGAACCCGTCCCGGTGCAACATGTGGTAAATATGCACGCGTTTTTGCGGGCAACCATCAGCGTTAATGCCTAACCCTGTGGGCACGCCCGCGAAGAAACCAACGCGGTGGATGGCACCGGCTCTGCCGGTGTTCGCTGGTAAAACCGTTCCCGCAGGTGTGCGTGTTGCCTGCATCATCTGTGACAGCAGTGAGGCTTGTCCGGTTGCCCTTCATAGCGGTCATGGTGCCGCACCCAGTCCATGGTCCCACCTTCATTGCGCCCCAGTGGCGCAATGTCGAGGAAGTTGTAGGTATTGACCAGAATGTCCAGCCCGCGGGCGTAGGTTGAGTAGGTGTGGTACACGCTGCCGTCGCCTTCGCGGAAAAACGCACTCAAGCCGGGCAGCTCGCTTTCATTGCCCTCATACGGCTCATAGTTGTACTGCCGCTGGCCTTCACTGCCGACACTGACGCCAAAGTCCTCGTTGAAGGGGCTGCCATGCGACGAATACCACGGGAACTGCCAGCCCATGCGCTGGCGAAATGCCTGAAATTCGGCATACGGGGCCCGTGACACCGCCACCAGCGACACATCGTGGTGGGCCAGGTGCAGGTTGGCGCCGTCAAAGTGGTCGGCCAGAAAAGAGCAGCCGGGGCAGCCCTCGCTCCAACCCTCGGCGAACATGAAGTGGTAAAGCAACAACTGGCTGCGGTCTGCGAACAGGTCGGCCAGGCTCAACGCGCCGTTCGGGCCGAAGAAGCGGTAATCCTGCTCGACCTTTACCCAAGGCAGGGCGCGACGGGCTGCGGCTAGCGCGTCGCGGTGGTGGGTAAACGCCTTTTCGTGCAGCCACAGTTGCTGGCGAGCTGCCAGCCACTGGCTGCGGGAAACCACCGGGTGCCTGCTTTCGCGGGTGCTCATGGTGCTGTCTCCTCGCTGGGGGATTCACACCTTGGTCGAGTACGACCAGGTCGATTCGACAAGCACCGGTGTCCGGGCGATGAGCGGTACCTGCTTAGCCCGAATGAGCGATATGCCCCTCGGCCAATTCATCGGCGTCGTCATCCTCACCCGGCAGGGCGGTGATCACGCTGAAGTCGCTGACTTCTACCTTGCCGCCGCCATAGCCCAGCAAGTGGAAGGAAAACGCCTTGCGCTCGGTCGGGTTGTCGAAGCTGAACTCCATCTCCAGTGGCGCGTCGGCAGTGACCTTTACCTCATCTGGCAGACCCAGCGGCACGTCCTGTTCCAACTGCTTGGCCTTGAGCCGGATATAAGCCGCACGTTCAGGGTCCAGCGAGCGGACCTTGACCCGCACGCGGGTATGCGAGCCTCCGGGCATTTCCAGATACTGGGCGCCAATGAGGTTGTCGGCCCAGTCATCGTGAATGCGCTTGCGCAACTTGATCGGCGAAGGGCCGCCAAACTGGTAACGCAGGTTGAGTGGGGTTTGCAGCAAGGATTGGTCGAGCACCCCGGCCAATGCGCCGATCTGTTGACCCAGCAAGCTGTCGGCCGGCCCGAGGTAGCGGGCCTGGTCGGCGATAAAGCCCTCACTGGCATAACGCCGGCAGCGCTGTTGGAAGTCACATTCGGTGAACAGGCCCTGGCCATTGTGGTAGCGCAGCATGCCGTTGGTGTAGGAGATCATTTCGCGGCCGCTGTCGTAGTCGCGGTACAACGAGCGACCGCCAAGCGCCACAGGAATGGGCAGTGCGAAGTAGTCGAGCAGCGAGGTGGCCAGGTCGATATGGCCGTAGGTGCCGCGCTTGATGGTTGGCAGCTGGGCTTGCTCCGGCGCCAGGGTAAGGTTGAAGCCCCAGGACGAGGCCAGGCGCACGCCATCGATGCCGTGAGACTCGTCGGAAGTCACCACCACCAGTGTGTCCTTGAGGACGCCCTGGCGCTCGAGATTGTCAAGAAATGCCCCGACTGCGTCATCCAGGTAGGCGACCGCTGCCTGTTTCGGTGTGTTGAAGCGCTCGAGGTACTCGGCCGGCGCCGAATAGGGCTGGTGGGTGCCCACGGTGAGCAACGTCAGCATCCATGGCTTGTCCTGCTTCTGCAGCTGGCCCACATAGCCCAGGGCACCTTCGAAGAAGGCGCGGTCATCCTTGCCCCACGGGAAGTCCAGGTAGTTCTTGTTGCCGAACCACTCCTGGCCATGCACCGAATCGAAACCGATGTGCGGCATGATGCGGTCCTTGGCCATGAAGCGCAGGCCCGCGCCTTGCAGATAGTGGGTGGTGAAGCCGGCCTGGCGCAATTGCGCCGGCAGGCAGGCCTGGTTGCGTTCGTTCTGGGTCAGCAGTTCTACGCCCTTGGGCGTGCCATTGGCCAGCTTGTCGTAATCGCCGCACAGCATCGCATACAGGCCACGGATGGTCTGGTGGGTGTGCAGCACGTAGTCTGGGGTGTTCATGCCGCGCTCGGCCCACTTGCTGAGCTTGGGCATCAAGTCGTCGTTGAAACGGCTGTTCAGCGCCTGGCGGTTAGGCTGCAGGTAGGCGCCCGGGATGCCTTCCAGGGTAATCACCAGCAAGTTGCGGGCGCTTCCAGGGCCGGCAAGCAGCCTTTGCCCATGCAAGTCGGATTGAGTCAGGCCGCTGCTGGCCAGCGGGGTGAAGGTTTGCGTGCGGCCCATCCAGCCTTCGACCTGGCGTTGCAGATTACCGACGCCGGCAGACATCAACTGGTGGGGGAGGTTGTATTGCCGCCACTGGTCGGCATCGGAAGGTACCAGCTGCTGGCTGCTCCAATGCGCGCCGAAAAGCAGTACGGGTATGGCCCAGGCTTTGCGCGGCAGTGGCTGGCTACGCCGTGCACGGCGTAGCCACGCACAGGCCAGCCAGGCCAGCAGGCCGCCACCCAGGGCCCAGGGCAGCCAGGCATGGGCCAGGCCGCCACCGGTCGAATTCTCCATGAATTGCGGGTCGGTCAGGTAGTTAAGGTCGGCGCTGGTGGGCAGTCGGCCCACTGCGCTTACCAGTTCGGCCGAGGCCACCCACAGCGCCGCCCAGGCCAGCAGCACGGGCAGCGCCAGCCACCACGGCCTGCGGTGTAGCAGCACTATCAACAGGCTGCCGAGGGCGAGATCGGACAGGTAACCGAACGGGTTGGACCAACCCAGCATGGCGCGCGTACCCAGTGGGATCACCAGCACCAGGGCCGCCAAAGCGGCAAGCCGGGTGCTTGGGTGGTCGGACAGGTTCTTCACAAAAACTTCCCTTTTGCCATTAAATCGTCATGCATCTGTGATTGATGATATCAGGCCAGGGCAGGGAAGGCGGCCGGTTACAAGGCTTGTAACCAAAGTCGGGCCCGTTCGCACGGGCCCGGCCGATGGCAACTATCAGAAGTAATAAGGGAATTTCAGGCTGAAAGAAAAGTCAGGTGCGTCATCGGTCAGACCAATGGACAGGTTGGGCACGATGGTCAGGTTGTCGGTGGCGGCGAAGGTCAGGCCGATGTTGAAGTTGGCGGCGTTGTAGTCACTGTTGGAGATCGATTGCCAGTCGCCGCCATCAGGTTTGATCTTGCTCTTGCGGGCGAACTGGTCGGATACCGAGAACGACATACTCATCTTTTCGTTAAGGGCAAAGGCGATGCCACCGCCGATCTGCCACGAGTCGCCAAGCTTGACGTCACCCGGCACCTTGCTGTTCACCTGCGGACTGATGTCGCTGAACGAGTCTTGCATGTTGTAGGTGTAGGACAGGCTGCCGAACAGCACGGCCGGGTCGAAGGTCTTGACCAGCGAGATGCCCGGTGTGATCGACCATACACCGTTGCCGGTCGGTAGGCTTTCCGGTACTGCGAGGTTGTTGTTGCCGTCCACCTCGCGCAGTTTGATGCCATAGGGGTCTTTGCCGGTCGGTGCCTTGATTCGCAGGGTGGCCACTGCGTCAGGCCAGGTTTCGTCCTCGTCGAGGAACTTGTAGGCCACCCCGACGTTGATATCGCCGATTTCCGGGTCGCGGGTCACGCTGGCATCGGAAGTGGTTGCCCCGGCTCCCCCCGCACCGCCAGACGAGTAGGTGGACTCGCGGTAAACCACGGGGACGTTGATATCGAACTGCCAGCGCTGCGCCAGGTTGTAGCGCGCGGTCATGTCCAGGGTCCAGTTGTCAGCCTTGATCCGGTCAAGGTTGATGCTGCCGAGGAAGATCGAGTCCAGTGCCAGAAAGCCATTGAGGGTCAGCGCACGGGTATCGTAATGGGTATAGGTAACGCCGGTTTCGAAGCTGAACTTGCCCCCGCCAAAGAATCCGCTGGCTTCGTCATACAGGTTGGAAACGCTTTGCGCCGGCTCGGAATCGGCTGTCAGCGCCTGGCCGTAGGAGCTCCCCGTAGTGCCCGGTGCGCCAGAGGCGACGGTCTGCGCACCTTTCACCCCTTCGGCCGGAGACTTGACCAAGCGTTTGGGTTGCGCGGCAGCAGGGGCCTCCTCGACCTGGCGCACACGTTGCTCCAGCACCATCAGCGCCTGTTGCTGTGCCTCATAGCGGCGTTTGAGTTCAATCAGTTCCTGTTTCAGCGCTTCGACTTGTGGGTCGGCGGCTGCGTAAAGTGCGGTGGCGGGGGCCAAGGTAGTCAAGCACACAAAAGCTCTGAGCGTAAAAGATCGGTACATGGAGTTGCCGTCCCTTCCAACTACTTTTGATGAGACTGAGCGTAGATCAGTATCCGAAGGTGCGAAGACCTTTGAGCTGGTCGAGGCTACCGTTGAGGGAAGCCGCTGTCGGCACGCTCTCGCGCATGACAACGTTCAGGGTGGTGACGTTGTTGACCAGGTTGCCGTTGCCAAGCAGCGTCGAGTTCTGCAGCAGGCCACCTTGGGCCAGGCGTTGCACGCTGCTGCCTTGGTTGTTGCTGGCATTGATGTTGAGCTGCACGCCCACACCGCTTGAGGACACACTGAGCGCGCCGGCGCCATTTTCCCCGACCAGGGTCTGGCCGGCGGCCAGTACCTGGCCTTGCTGTTGTACGGCGGGGGCCTGGTTGGCTTTGGTCACATTGATATCGACGTTGTTGTAAGCGGCGTTGTTGTCACCGGCTGCACGGACCACCTGGGTCACACCTTCGGTGGTGGTCAGGCCGTTGCCGCCCGTTACCACGCCAGTCCCGGCAGCAGACGCGCTGCTCGGCGCCGTACCTGCGCCTTTTCTATCGATCATCGAGACATAGAACTGGGGTTTGATGGTCGATTGCTGAACCTGCAGCGTGGACGTTGCCCCGATCACATCCCCTTTTGCATTTTGCCAGGTGCTGGACATGACAATGCCGAAGCTCACGATTCGTCCGGGCATCACATAGCGGCCCCGGAGGTTGGCCAGCTCCTGGTCCTTCAGTTCGATGGGTTTCAACGCCTCTGCGTGACTGGGCAAGCTGGCTGCCAGGCAGGCGATGGCCAACCACAATGAAGTCTTCATGAAATGCTCCCTGGAGCTTCATGCTCCTTGTCATTAGAACAGTCGTTAGAAGAAGTCGCTTCTGATGAAGCCGAAGTCCAGCAGCTCTGCGTCCTGCACGGGGGTGAAGTTGTTCACCCGGCCCTTGGCGGTCAGTGGCAGGGGCGGGTCGAGCAGGATGTTGTTCTTGTCGTAACCCTGGCCGATCACCGCGAAGATGATGCCGTTCCAGCCCTTGAGGAAATCGTCGACCTTGTATCGCCTGTGGCCCAGCACCGGATCACCGATGTACACCCAACCTTTGTCGACTTTCTGCATGACCACGAAGTGCTTGTAGCCGCGCACATCCATCAGCACCACGACAGGAATGCGTACGCTGTGCAGGGTTTCAGGTGCCACCCGGTAACCGCGGGCACGCATCCCGAGGCTTTCGACGTAGCGCTTCATGTCGAGCATCGAGAAGCCTTGCGTGCGCACAAGGTCCTGGTCGGCGTGGGCCAGCATGCCTTCGATGATCTGATGTTCGTCCACATCCAGCCAGTACGCCTGGCGCAGGATGGTCGCCAGCGCGGCGGCGCCGCAGCTGAAGTCGGTCTTTTGTTGCACCAGGTCGGCGAACTTACGTTCACGCAAGCTCTGGATCGGTTTGAACACCACAGCGCCGCCCGGCAGGACGGACAGCGGCATTTGTGCAGCTTCGCTCACGCTGGCCAGGCACAGCAAAAACGCCAAGGCGAAAATACGCATGATCGGATGCCTTACGGTGTGTTGAAGAAAGGCCCCCCGAAGGGGGCCTCAAGCACAGCGGTCAGAACGAAGTGTTGGAGATGGCCAGCGAGTTGCTTTGCTGGTTGCCCACACCGGCTGCTACGTTCACGCCCAGGTTACCGCTGCCACCGTTCACCGAACCGCTAAGGGTTGCAGTGTTGGTAACTGGGTTGGCCCAGCCGGTCGGGGTCAGCACTTGGAAGGACACAGTATTGCTCAAGTCGTAGGCGCTGCTTTCGCTGTAGCTCTTCGAAACGTCGTTCGAGGATTGTTTTGATTGCTCGCCAGACTTCGAGAACTCAGACGCCGAAGCATTCTCGTACGAAGAGTCGTGAGACTTGGTGTACGAAGACTCTTTGGACTTGTCGTACGACGACTGATGCGCCTTGTCGTAGTTGGAGTCGAATGCTTTCTCGAACGACGAGTCGTATGCACTTTCGTGCGACTTGTCGACCGACACATCCAGCGACGCGCTCAGCGAACCATCGAAGGTGCTGGAGCGGGTGCGCTCGCGACGGCCATCATCGGTGGTAAAGGTACGCGTGGCGTTGGCTGCAGCGTCCAGCGAAGCTGCCAGGCTGGCGCTGCTCGAGGCGCTGTGGCTGCCGCTGGCAGAGCCACTGGCATCCCAGCCGAACGAGCCACTTGCGCTCGAGTTGTGGGAGCCGCTGGCATTGCTGGATTGCGAGCCGCTGGCGTTCCAGCCACTGGAGCCGCTGGAACTGGCGCTTTGCGCACCGGCGACGCTGAAGCTCGAAGACGAGCTGCGGTCGTCGGTCGAGTTGAAGCTGCCTTCCTTCGAGCTTGAACCGCTGGCCGATTTGGTGATGGTAATCGTATCCACCCGATAGGTGCGGTCGGCGCTGTTGTTTACAATCAGGCCTGGGCCGTCCTGATTGGCCGAAGCCGTGGCAGTGGCGTTACCCAGCGGGGCACCGGTGTTGGCGATGGCCATGGTGTTTTTCTGTTGGTTGAGGTCGCCACCGGCAACGTTGATGCCAATGTTGCCCTCAGCCCCGCTGGCCGAGCCGCTCATCACAGCCGAAGACTGGGTCGAATAGTTGTCGACCCGGTTGTTTCTGCTGGTTTGCACAACGTCAGCTGTGGCACTGGCCATGCCGAACACGAAGCTGTTGTCCAGGCTCGAGTCGGAGCCTGCGTTGGCAATGGCAGCGGCGTTATCTTGCTGGTTGCCGTTACCGGCCGCCACGTTTATGCCAACGTTGCCGCTGGAGCCGGTGCCAGAGTCACTCATCTCGGCTTCGTTGATGGTGCCTTCATTGGAGATGCGGTTGCGAGTGCTGGTTTGGGTATCCCAGGCATTGGCCGTTGCATACACAGGGATCTTGGTGGGTGGAGGCGTGTGATGACCATTGTTGTGGTGGCCGTTATGGTGGTCATTACGCCGATCATTTTGCCCAGCTTGTACAGCAACAGCCATGACCGCAGCAATTGCGAAAACCAGAGGCTTGATTGCCATCGAGGGTTTCATGGTGATTCTCCGTACGCTATTAGGTTAAGTGTCGTTCTTAACTGCAGGGTCAATCCGCGACCCGGATGCTCAAGGTGTTGGCCATTCGGTTTCCCACCCCGGCACTCTGGTTCAACTGGATCACCCCTCGGCTACCGGTGAAGGCCTGGTCACTGGTGGTGACCTGGCGATAGCCTGCTGGAATGTCAGTTGCTCCTGAGTTGTTGATCAGCGCCACGTTCTGCTGCATGAGGACGCTGTCGTCGATGCTTTGCGGTTGTGCGCCAATGCTGATGTTCAGTGCGTTGGCTTGCTGGGTGTTGGCACCTGCGCTCTGGTTGACCCCCAGGGCGCCGCTGCCGTTGCTGAAAGCGTTGCCCTGGATGGTTGAGCGGGCGTCCATCGCGGGGTCGGCGGGCGTGTTGAGCCGTTGCCGGATCTGGGTGCTTGCATTGGCTTCGGGGCCGACGGCGATGGCACGCGCATTGACTTGCTGCTGTTTGTCGCCAGCGGCCTGGTTGACAGAGAGGTTGCCCTGATAGCGGCTGCCTGAACTGTCGATATCGGCGTTGTTGATGACGGGAACCAGGGATTGCGCAAAGGCCGGCGCAGTGCAAAGGGCGGCCAGCATCAGCAGTGTGCGCTTCATCTCACTTGCCCCCGCCGGTCAGAATCTGCAGCGGCGCGAGGCCACGCTGCACGCTCGAGTTGACCATGTTCGAGATACCGTTACCCGACCCCGTGCCGCGTCCGCCCGCCAAGTTGGGAAGCTGGTTCTGGTTGCCGAGGTTGCCACCCAGGTTGTTGGTCTGCTGGGTGACCAGGTTGCTGATGCCTGCACCGCTGCTGATGCCGGCGAAGTCGCCATCGCTCAGCTCGTTGGTTTGCTTGAGCACGTGGGCAGAAGGGTTGGCATTGACAGTGGTAGGGCTCGGGTCTGGGATCAGAGGGGGGATGGTCGCGTTGCGCACCTGCACATCGCGCTTGATGATGATGATCCCCTTGTCCGCCTGAGCCGTCAGGCTGAGTGACCCCAGTACACAACCCACCAGTAATAGGTGATAGAGGCGTTTGTCACGTTTCCTCACGACGGCAACTCCTTCTTTGAGCGCTGGCCCTGTTCAGCGATGCGAACGACAGAGCAGAAGGTGTGCCGCTTTTTAGAATCTTTTTTAGATCAGATAGTTAGGGCAAGAGGCTGACAAAATGCGGCGCATGTTGTCTCAGGCTTGAAACAGCTTGCCCTGCGCGTTGCCGGCAAAGTCAGCTGTGGCCTTGATTGGAAGGGTTTTTGCAAGTGTGTTTCACGGGCTTGACACTGCCCCCAGGACAGGGTCAAGCCCCGCAATTTCGGGGGCTTTGCCCCACCGGAGTGTGTCAGTGGTTTAACACTCGGTTGGGCATGATGGCGCATCGCTACCAAGCAGCATAGCAACCGATTGCAAGGCCAGCAATTGGCGTTGCGGCCAATTGCCATCGAGTATTTGGTGCGGCTGTTTGTGCCGCCTCAGCCACGCCTGGCTGTCGTCGAAAAAGCGCTGACGATCGCTGAGATCGGGTTGGCAACGCTGACCATCGGCAATCCAGTCCACCCCTTGCGGGCTGAGCAACAGGTGCAGGTCGTAACGCCGTGCCAGCAGTGCCTCTTCCAGCCAGGTTGGGCAGTCGTCGAACAGTGCCTGGCTCCAGAGCATGTTGCTCAGCAGGTGGGTGTCCAGAATTAGCAGTGGGGGCGCCAGCTCGCGCGCACGGTCCTCCCATGCCAGTTGCCCGCGGGCGATGGCGGGAATATCGGCGTAGCAGGTGTCACGGCATTGCTGGTCGATGAAATGGCGCACGTACTCGCCCACCACCACGCCACCAAAATGTGCCTGGATCACCCCGCTAAGCCAGCTTTTGCCACTGGATTCTGGGCCGCACAGTACCAGCACTTTCATTGCTTGTGGCGCACTCATGGCTGTACCAACGCCGGGTCGCGGCGCCATTCCAGCCAGCCGCGTACAGCAATCAGGGTGAGCACGGCGAAGAAGGCGGCGGTGAAATACAACTGCTGATGCAGGTATTGGCCCACATAGATGATGTCGACCACGACCCACAGGGGCCAGCACTGCAGGCGTTTCTGCGCCATCCACAGTTGCGCCACCAGGCTGAATCCGGTCAGGGTGGCATCCAGCCAGGGCAGGGCGGCATCGGTCCAGTTGGCCATGGCCGCGCCCAGGGCGGCGCTCAGCAGCACCCCGGTGGCCAGGCCGGTGAACAGTGCCGGGCGTTGCAGGCGGGAGACCTGACGGGCGTCTTCAGCGTGGCCGGGGCGCTTCCATTGCCACCAGCCGTACAGTTGCAGGATGGCGTAGGCCACTTGCAGCAACATGCCCGAGTACAGCTTTACCTCGTAGAACAGCCAGCCATAAATCAGCACCATGACCAGGCCGATTGGCCAGCACCAGGCGTTCTGCTTGACCGTGAGCCAGACAGCGGTTACGCCGAGGAGGGCGGCAATGAGTTCAAGGCCGGACATCGGCGATCCTTGGAGGCTACGGGGAAGGGGCGAGATTGTAGCGGGTCGGCCGGTGAAGGTGTAGGGCGCAGCGGTGGGATCCCCGGTTGTAGGAGCGGGTTTACCCGCGAACACCGGCAGCGCCGGTGCCATCCACCGCGTTGCTTCCTTCGCGGGCATGCCCACAAAGGATCGGCGGCGCCTTGATTACCAGCGCCCCGCCGCATCCTGGTCACTCTGCTTCCCCTCCACCCATCCAGTGGTGTGTCAATCAGCTTTGCCGGTGAAGATGACGCGTATCATCACTGACCTTCAGCGGGCTACACGCGCCCTGTGGGAGCGGCCTTGTGTCGCGATTGGGCCGCAAAGCGGCCCCAGGATTTCGGCTTTGATGCGCAGATTGTCNGACACAAGGCCGCTCCCACTCCAATCGCGCCAGCTTTCAGAAATTGAGCAAGACAGTTGCTTCCACAGGTGCAGCGCAGGCTTGAAGGTCACTCGATACCTGCGGGAGCAGGCATGCCCGCTCCCACAAAGGGCTTGTTCTCAGACCCGGAACTGCCGCAACAACTGCTCCAGCTCTTCGCTCAACCGCCCCAATGCCACCCCAGCATCGCTGGACTGACGCGCCGCATCGGCGGTCTGCTGCGACAACCCGGCAGTATCCAGCACATTGCGGTTGATCTCTTCGACCACATGCGACTGCTGCAAGGTGGCGCTGGCAATGGAGGCATTCAATGCGGTGAGGTTGTTCAGCACCTGGTTGATGGCGTCCAGGCTGGCGCCGGCCTCGCGGGCTTGTTCGACAGTCTGGCGCGATGCCTCGCTGCTGGTGTCTATGGCCTTGACCGCAGCGTCCGACTGACTCTGCAGGTGCTCGATCATGGTATGAATCTCGGCCGTCGATTGTGCTGTACGCTGGGCCAGCAGGCGCACCTCGTCGGCGACCACGGCAAAGCCTCGGCCTTGCTCGCCAGCCCGTGCAGCCTCGATGGCGGCATTCAGCGCCAGCAGGTTGGTCTGTTCGGCAATGGAACGAATCACGTCCAGCACGCCGCCGATGCGCGTGCTGTGGCCGGCCAGGTCGCGGATTACCTGTACGGCCTCATCGATGGTCAGCGACAGGCGGTCGATCTGCGCCAGGCTGCCGTGGATGGCCTGCTGGCCGTGCGTCACCTGTTGTTGTGCCGTCCGCATCTCTCCGGCGGCCTGTTCAGCGGTCTTGGCCACGTCCTGCACGGCGTAGGTCACCTCATTGACTGCAGTGGCCACCTGGTCCATCTGCAACGATTGCTGGGCACTGCGCTGTTGTGCGGCACCCGCATTGTCACCGACGTGCCCGGCGGACTGGGCCAATGCGTGGGCCGCGCCTTGCAGTTGGCCGACGACACCTTGCAGTTTGCCGTTGAAGCGGTTGAAGTGCTCGCCCAGGTGGGTGATCTCGTCGCTGCCATGGGTGTCCAGGCGCCGGGTCAGGTCGCTTTCGCCGCTGGCGATGTTGCCCATCGCCTGTACCGCTTCCTGCAGCGGGCGGGCGATGCTGCGGGCGATCAGCATGACCACCAGCGCCATCAGCAGGGCAATGCCCACACCAACCAGCGAAGCGTCGCGCAACTGGCGAGCGAATTCGGCCTGCACGTCATCGACGTACACGCCCGAACCGATGATCCAGCCCCACGGCTTGAACAACTGAATATACGAGGTCTTGGCTACCGGCTCACTGGCGCCGGGCTTGGGCCAGCGATAGTTGACCGGGCCGGCGTCCTGCTGGCGGGCAAGGGCGACCATTTCGTTGAACACGGCGAAACCATCGGGGTCGCGGATGGCTGAAAGGTCCTGGCCGTCGAGCTTGGGGTTGGCCGGATGCATGATCATCTTCGGCCCCAGGTCGTTGATCCAGAAATAGTCGTCATGGTCGTAGCGCAGCGCGCGCACTACTTGCAGCGCCTGTTGCTGGGCGGCTTCGCGGCTGAGCGTGCCGGCAGCTTCCAGGCCTTGGTAATAGGCCAGCACACCCGCGGCGGTTTGCACCACATGGCGGGTTTTCTCTGCCTTGGCCTGGTACAGGTCGCCATGGATCTGCCGCAGCATCAGCAGGCCCAGTACCACCAGCATAGCCACTGCCACCACAAGGATCAGCCACAGGCGCTGACTGATTGACATCGATCTCAAAGTGTTCATCCATCAGCTCCCGCATTGTTCTTTTTATTAAGGTGCATCGAAGCATGCTTTGCAGCGAGCCCACACTCGACTAATGGCTAAGTGCTATGTTGGTGATAGTCTGCAACGGGCCGGGTAAAGCAATTGCCAAGGGGCTCTATCAGGATTTCGGCCGCGCAAGATGAAACCTTTAACAGGCATGAACTTTTCCGCTGGCGTTGCGCCCAACAGTCGCTGTAAAACAGCCGGGCCGTGTAAGGCAATTTCAAGCAAATCAAGAACAAGGGGCCTGCGACAAGCAGAGCTCCATCCGGGGGAATGATGGATTTTTGGACTGCCTTCCAGGCAATCATCTTAGGCGTGGTCGAAGGGCTGACGGAGTTTCTGCCGATCTCCAGTACCGGTCACCAGATTATCGTCGCCGACCTGATCGGTTTTGGCGGCGAACGGGCCATGGCTTTCAACATCATCATTCAGCTGGCGGCGATCCTGGCGGTGGTGTGGGAGTTTCGCAGCAAGATTTTCGAAGTGGTCTTCGGCCTGACCCACCAGCCCAAGGCGCGCCGCTTCACGGGCAACCTGCTGCTGGCGTTCATGCCGGCGGTGGTCCTGGGTGTGCTGTTCGCCGACCTTATTCACGAATATCTGTTCAACCCCGTCACCGTGGCGGCGGCACTGGTGGTGGGTGGCGTCATCATGCTCTGGGCCGAGCGCCGTGAGCACCGTGTGGAGGTGGACCATGTGGACGACATGCGCTGGAGCCATGCGCTGAAAATAGGCTTCATCCAGTGCCTGGCGATGATCCCGGGCACGTCGCGCTCCGGTTCGACCATTATCGGTGGCCTGCTGTTCGGCCTGTCGCGCAAGGCAGCGACCGAGTTCTCGTTCTTCCTGGCAATGCCGACCATGGTCGGTGCGGCGGTATATTCGGGCTATAAATACCGTGACTTGTTCCAGCCCGGCGATCTGCCGGTGTTCGCGCTCGGCTTCGTGACCTCGTTCATCTTCGCCATGATTGCCGTACGGGCGTTGCTCAAGTTCATTGCCAACCATAGTTACGCGGCATTTGCCTGGTATCGCATTGTGTTCGGCCTGTTCATTCTGGCGACCTGGCAGTTCGGTTGGGTTGACTGGTCCACGGCACATGGCTGAGGCGCTGCGTGGGCAACGGGCTGAAGGCGTGCGCAATGTGCGCCTGAAGCTGCTGCTGTTGGGCGTGCTTTGCCTGTTGCCCGGCCTGGGGGCGGCGCGCATGGCCTGGAACGATCAGGCCTGGTGGCCGTTGGCGTTGTACCCGGCCATGAGCCTGATCAGCCTGTTGCTGTATTGGCAGGACAAGCAGCAGGCACGTAACCAGGCCTGGCGTACACCCGAGAAAGTGCTGCATGCCAGCGAGTTACTCGGTGGTTGGCCGGGGGCGCTGTTGGCGCAGCAGCTGTTTCGGCACAAGACCCGCAAGGTGTCGTTCCAGTTGGTGTGCTGGGGGATTGTGCTGCTGCACCAGGTGTTCTGGGCAGACTGGCTGTTTCTTGACGGGCGTTATCTGCCCCTTGGTTGATGTGCAGTTGTGCCGGCCTCTTTGCGGGTAATGCCGCGAAAGGGCCGGTACAGGTAGATCACATGACCAACCCCACCTGCAACCGCTTGGGCAACCGACGCACGACCAGCTGGTGCGACCGCTGCAACACCTCACACAGTTCATCACGCCCCATGGGGTAGGGCGGCGCCATGCTGACCCATCGCGCCCGCGCCAGGTACGGCGCCGGCCGTATCCCGGGGCGATCGCAATAACCCAGAAACAGCTCGTCGGCTACCTTGAACGACAACCCGGCACCCGCCAGGTCGAGCACCGCGAACATCTTGTTTTCTGCCACCGAAAACACTCGGATGCCGCCCCATTTGTAGTCTTCCCGCGCCCCCGGCAGGCTCAGACAAAATGCCGCCACCTGGGCCTCGCTCATCTTCCGTTCAGACATACCGCTCTCCACAAGCCTCGAATGACGCCGCCAGGTGATCGATCCACACTCGGACCGCAGGCAGCAGGCCGCGCCGGTGTGGGTAAACCGCCTGCAGGTAGCCACCCGGCAGCGACCAGTCTGGCAGCAGGCGCACCAGTTCGCCGCGTTCCAGTTCCTCTTCACAGAACATGCTGGGCAGCGCAGTGAACCCCAGCCCGGCACGTACAGCAGCGTTACGTACTACGAAATCATCGATCGCCAAGCGTGGCTCCAGCGCTATTTCCTGCTGCTTGCCATGGGGGCCGAACAGGCGGAAGTGTACCAGCCGGTCCGCTTCGGCTGCGCCCAGCACGGGCAATGATGCCAGCTCGCCCGGTTCGCGAATGTGGTCGGCAAAACCGGGTGCAGCCACCAGTTGCATTTGTGCCTGGCGCAGGCGGCGGGTGACCAGGGCCGGGTCTTCGTCGCCCAGATCGCGTACGCGCAACGCTACGTCAATGCCTTCGGAAATCAGGTCGACCCGGCGGTTGAGCAATACCATGTCCAGTTGCACCAGCGGGTACTGCTCGAGAAAGCGGCTGATCACATCCGGCAGGAAGGCGTGTGCCAGTGCCACCGGGCAGGAAACCCGCAAACGCCCGCGCGGTTCACTGCTCATGCTGGCCACGGTTTCGTCGGCGGCTTCGGCCTCCAGCAGCATGGCCTGACAATGATGCAAGTAACGTTCACCTACTGCGGTGAGCTTGAGTTGCCGTGTGGTGCGCTGCAACAGGCGTGTGCCCAGGCGCTCTTCGAGCTCGGCGATACGCCGCGACAGGCGCGACTTGGGGATACCCAGCTGGCGCCCGGCGGCGGCGAATCCGCCGGCTTCGACGACGCGCGCGAAGTAGAAGAGGTGACCTGTTTTCCTAGAGAAACCATTGATCAAAACTGATATTTCCTTTATCGATCAACGGGATAGAAGAATTTTGCTTTTGACGAATGATCAAAATCAGGACTTTGATCAGGCTCATTGATTGAGATTAGAATAGCCGAGGAGGAGAGGCTGGTGGAGCTCTCCAAATGCTGAAAGCAACGCATTGGCTAAGGACGCAACATCACCTTTTACAGAGGCCGGTCACCACAGCGATCGAACGCATGTGCCAGGTGATCCAACCAAGCCCTGACAGCCGGCAACACTCCACGCCTGTGCGGGTAGACCGCCTGGAGCCACGCAGGGGCGCAATGCCAATCAGGAAGCATGCGAACAAGCTCTCCGCTGGCCAGTTCGCTCTCACAGTGCATTAACGGCAAAACCGTGAAGCCCAGACCACCCAGCGCCGCTTCCTTACGCATGATGAAGTCTTCGACACCCAAACGGGCAGGCATAGCGATCTCGTACCGCTCGCCGGCCTGGTTGAACAAGCGCATTCTGGCCAGCCGGTCAGAGTCTAAAGCCCCCAGGAAGGGCAGAGCCATGAGTTCTTTGGGGTGACAAACAGGGTGGGCGGCAAGGAAATCCGGAGAAGCCACAACCTCCGTACGAGCCTCACGCAAGCGCTTGGTGACGAGATTTGGCTCTTCATCTTCGGCTTCGCGAACGCGCAGCGCGACATCGATACCTTCATTGATCAAGTCGACTCGGCGATTGACCAATAGCAGATCGAGCTGGACTTGTGGGTACCGGGTGAGGAAATCACGAACCAGTGGATTTAAGAATTGATTCGCCAAACCGACCGGGCTACTCACCCGTAGTGGGCCCCGTGGCTCACTGGTTGCGCTGGCAACCACTTCATCGGCTTGCTCAGCTTCCAAGAGCATTGCCTGGCAGTGGCGCAGGTACCGTTCACCTAAAGCAGTGAGCTGCAACTTGCGTGTTGTGCGTTGAAGGAGGCGAGCGTTGAGCCGCTCCTCCAATTCCGCGATACGGCGGGATAACCTTGACTTTGGGATGCCAAGCAGGCGGCCTGCCGCAGCGAAACCACCAGCCTCCACGACCTTCGCGAAATAGAAGAGGTCATTCAAATTTCGGGGTTCACCAATAGCCACTTTCGGACGACCTTAGGACATAGGGAGCTAGGCATGCAGGGCATGCATTATGCCTGAGTCGTCCTAGGCCTGTATCCGTTCACAATCGGGGTATGAAGGTCAGCCACGCCGCTGGGCTCTGAGTCATGACACTTGTACGCTGAGCTTCACGACTTCTTCAGGCGATTGCTGACGGTTTGCCGTGAAATCCCCAGCCTCCTAGCCACCTCGGCCTGGCTATAGCCTTGATCGACGAGCTCTTTGATTTGCTCTCTCAACTCCCGGGATGCCGCGACATTTGGGTGTGGCGTCTTCGACGGCAGCGCCGGTATCTCGCTGCAGAGCAAACCCGTGGACTCAGGGTCTTTTACAAGGTGATCCAAAACCTGTTGCGGTGTCTGTCCGCGCTCTGCAGCGTAAGCGACCGTCAGCAAGGTCAAAGGATCCACTCCCAGTGCTTTCGCCAGCTCTTGGCTAACGTCTAGCGTCACAGATCGAGCACCCGCTTCGAGACGACTAATGTAGCTAGGGTCGATGGCCTCTGCCAAATCCTGCTGCGATTACTCGCGGCGGGTACGAAGCAATTGCAAGGCTGCGGCAAAGTTTTCCGGACAGTCCACCTCTGGTGTCTAGATCAGATGACCTTTGACTTCCTCCGTCCCTTGATCTGAAGAGCTGACCCTATGGCCTTTGGGCTGTTCCCATAAGAAAAACCTAAAGGTGCGATTCTGACGGGGAGTGGAAAGAAAATCTCTCGAGAGTACCAACACATCAACGTGTAGCACTAATAACGTCCACAGGGCATTTGCGTGACGCTAATACCCGGAGCGCTGTTTCCGAGGAGTGCCAGTAGAGGCCCATGAAGCCTCCGAAAGAGCCTATGAGCAGTTGTGAGAAGTAAGGCGCCATACCCCCTTCGGCTGATCCTTTCTAAGCTAATACGTCCCCCGGTGCAGATTAGCGCCGGTCTAGGGGGCTGATGTCGCCAATCCCGATTCAAGAGCTTCAAGTATCAGTTATCGCCGCTGTCGGGCTGCTGGCCTGCGCAGGGATTTCCCGCAAGCCCGGAGATTCTCGTACCGTTCGACGTGATATGGCATCTCCCAGCCGGGTGTCAACTACCCTTAGCTTAGGGATACGTCCGAGGCCATCTTTCAGGATGTTTAGCCCACGTGGAGTCACCCGCTTCTGCTTGTAGGGCAGAGGGCATTACCAGCAATCAGCAAGCAGCAACCCACCTCCCCCCAACACTCCATACGAGAGGATAAGCCATGGCAGATGATTCCAGCTCAAACAAACCTAGCGGTACGGCTAATCTGGTGACCCATTACACCCAGTACAGCGATCTTGAGAAAGAGTATGACCCTGATGTCGCAGCAGGCCTGATGAAGAAGGCTTTGGAGCGTCAGGGGCTGCAGCAGAGCGGGGAGGGGGTTAAAGCGTGGGCGGCCATCAACAATGCGATCGTTACTAAGCCGGTAGACCTCGCCCAGGAGGTTGCTCAGGGTAGCGCTAAGGCTGATGCCGTGGTGCAAGGCCTTTTCAGTTCTGAGCCGGCGGCTGTAGATGCGTCAGCGGGTAATCAGTCTCAGATTTCCAGCGAAGAGATGGACACCGACGATTACGATTTTGAAAATTGCGATGCAGAGGCCGATGAAGAGGCTCAAGAAGACCCTCGACCTTCTCTAAGTGAAATTTATAACATGGACAGTGAGGAAGATGCACTAGACGAGGCGTATGACGACATGCTCAAGCTCATCGAAAAGCCATAGCGCCATAGTATCTGGAGGCTCCTTCTTGGTGTTACATGTAGTGGAAGTGAATCATTGTCCAGTCTTGCATGTGCATTGCAATCCACTGGTTGGAGCTCATCAATATGAGCCCCAACCAGCCTCCCTCACTTCGAGGCGGAAAGAAATCCATTAGTTATAAAGAATTTTGAAATCAAATCCCTGATGACCTCGCGATTCTCAAACGCCTGCTCGATCGAGTACCCCGCCTTCAGTACCTGATCTACTGCCTGATTTTCCACCTGCCTTACGAAGGCCTTAGTTCTTTCCTTGTCAAGACGCAGCTCCGGTAGTGGTTTCCCAGGATTCTCGTACACGAGTCCTTGCATAATGCCGTAAATGCAACTGCCAAATCCTTGGGCGTAAACGTGGGATGTGGTTCTCAGATGCTTCGCTAGCAGTTCGCTAAAGTAGCTAATGTCATCCTCACCAAGCAAGGCGCGAAGCTGACCAAAATCAACGTGGATGCCAATGTTTGGATCTTGGCACTCAAACATTGACTGGTATTCTTCAATCGTCCGCTTGCAGGGTGACAGCGCAACGTATGATTCTTTGCAATGCTACCGGCTCATCACAGAGCTGATCGGCGGCCTTACTCGCCTCGTCAACGGATGGGAAAAGAGCCGCAGTGATCGGTCGCATGATATGCCAGGCCTCGTTGTCATCCACATTCATCTCGACGCTCAAGAACCCCCGGAAAGCCTTCAGATCTTTCCAGCTCGTGAAGGCTGTGATGGGCTCTTTGGTGATCGAGAGGAAGGCATTGAAGGCATACAGGCTTCCCCATATACCCACCTGGGCACAGGTGGCATCGACCTTATGCTTGACGGTCTCTTCATTCAGCACGCCTAAGCGACGAAGAGTGCTCCTGTCATGAAGCTTGATTTGCGTGAGAGTGATCATTCTGACTGATACCTCGTGTTCACGGTGAGGCGGGCTAGATGTCCGTGGATGAACTCAGGGTAGCATGGGTTTTTGATTGTGCTTCCTGCGCGAAAGTTAAGGTGGGAGGTGCGGTTTTCAATATATCAGTAAATCGTTGATCGTAACTTTTGCTCGTTGGATATTTCTGTGTGGTGTTGAGCAAAGATATAGCTGTATAAGCAAGGTTATTTGTGGGGGTAGATGCCTACGTGGAGAATGGCAAGGTGCCAGTAAGTTTGGCGAGCTTAGTAGGCTATAAAATTGCCGTTAACAGCTTTGGGGCGTAACTCAAGTTTTCCAGCAGGTGGGTCGAATTTCAAAGGAGAGATTATGTTGGCAAGAGTTGCGGCGGTGAAAATATTTTGTGCCAACTTGCCGCTCGGAAGGCGCTTGCTGACTCATTGCAAGCGCCATCCTCGCCTCCCATTTTGAACGCTCAAAACGCCGTCTCTCTGACTGTTGCTTAATCGAGAGCCAGCATCTCACCAACTGCCGAAGCCGAAGCCGAAGCCGAAGCCGAAGCCGAAGCCGAAGCCGAAGCCGAAGCCGATGACTGTCGACTGTCGTTAGTGAATGTGCTATGAAATATTAAGGACAACTAGGTCAGCTGGGTTATACAGCACCAAAGACCGTTTCATGGCTAACTGCGATGGAATGATCTCGCGAGCGAAAATGCTCGATAGCTGACTGAAGTCGAACATCAGGCGAGGGTCGTGAGTTTTACGAAACGCTCCTACTATCGAGAGCACCGATCCCGGGTCTTTAAGACTTGAAATCCATGCCGGATCTAATGCGTTAAACATTTGGCTAGCTGAGCAGTATGCTTTGGAGTACGAATCGCCCTGGTAACCAAATTCGATGTATATGGCGTCCGGGATCCACTCCTGGAATGCCCTGTCAACCTTATAGCCTTCAGGCGAATAACAATCTGGAATTGAGCAAAAGTTAATCAAAGCAGAAATGGCACAGGCGATGTCTTCATTCGTATAGGGGAGATTTCGCATACCGTTCCATGCTTGACGAGCCGTAGATCTCAGCAACGCCTCGTCGACTTCCTCGGGAAGCCCGGTAAAGATCCACTCTACTGCTTGGGCTCGAAGCCCTCGTTGAGTGTTCAGTGCCCCTCTTATCGAATGTTTCACCTGATCGGCAAGACTGGGGGCTGTGGCCCCGTTACGAAGGGGCAAAGGCATATGGCGGCCAACGGTCGAATAAAATTGTTCGTTTGGATTTACTCGCCATGGTTCGAGTGCCTCGTCGCTCCATTGCGCGGTGGGGCTCAGCGGAGCGACGAATGAATCTGAGTCGTAGGTTTCGGGCGTCTCGATATAGATATTGCGGAACAGGCTTTGCTTTCCTTGCTCTTCTGCTATGGCACGGAGCATGGCATGGTTCTCTATGCGTCGCTCATTGAAGAAATACGTGTCGAGTGTTTGCTCCAAGGCGCTCTTGTGTGAAGGGTATATCTGTTCGCGCGATGGGAAGGCTGGAGCACCACTCCAAGGGAATACGATTCTATCCATGTCGTAAATCTGATACCATGGATGATTCGCGAACAAGAAGTGACCGTGCTGTGATTCCAGCCTCCAAAGATTAGGGACGTTAACCGTCACTGGCTCTGCAATAAGTGCTATTCCTTCAACCGAAGGGGGCAGATGACTATAAAATTCTTTAAGGTCTGAAGTATCTAGGCAGTAGATAACGCAATTGCCAGGCTCCTCGGGTGGAGATTGAGTGTCAGATGCAAAGAAGCCTGCAATTGTAGGTTCGGTGCTAAAGTCAATATAGTTCGTAGGGAATCCATAATGCTGAAGCACAGCGAATAGAGAATCGACGTGCTCTTCCTCTGCAAGATAAGCGAGAGCTGGCTGCTCGATCACCCAGTTCGTGAACCTCAGCAGCTTCTCATCAAGCTGAGATTTAGCGACCGGGTCGTGAAGTACTTTGCGCTCCAGCGACGAACTTGGCATCCACTCGCGGAGCTGTCCTCGAAACCAATCGTAGCGTCCTTCGGCTTTGAAACTCTCAGCAAGCGCAACTGCGTCTTCTACGTTCGCTGCTTTAAATACTGTCATCGATGATATCCATATATCAAATTATGCAGTCGATAGTTTGACCGCCTTGCACCAGTTTGTTCACTAAGCCCGTAACCTGAATTATTTGCCGTGGAGCATCAAGCCACTGCGCGGGTGACTGCTAGCCACGGCAAATTCAGAGTAGGAATTGATCTGGGCCCAAACGCCAGCTTCAGGAGGTTTGTGCGATATCTTCCTCCAGCTCCCGCACCGCTTTACTGGCTTTGATCTCAAAGCGGCGTTCGACCTCTGAATCGCTCAATTTTGCCGCTTCTGCGCCAAGCCACATAGCGAGCTTCTCGCGCTTCTGGGGCACCGTGAGAGCGTCAAGGTTTGGAATGTACCCATCGCCTGCCTTCATGCCTCGTTGAAGCTCGTAATAGGTCTTGATCAGCGACTTTGGGTGAATCTCGCCGCCAGGACAGAATCGATCGGTAAGCTTCCTGATGGTGTGATTCACGGAGCGTAGTTGTGCAGTCGTGGTGATCTGCGAGAAGTAGGCTGCCCAGCCGAGCCGCTTGCCCTTGAAAATGCAACCGGTGATCCTGAGGTTGAGCTTCCATTGGCAATAGGCAAGCGCACGCTCTTTATCTGCCATGCTACGGGCGGTCAGCAACTTGTGACGGTAAGCAGTGAAGATCTTGGCCACCGATGCTTCGAATCTCAGGATGCTCTCGTGACGTATCAGTACGTTGCCGCTCTCAATCTGATAACCCAAGAAACTGAAGGGCTCAGTCAGTGGCGCGACTTTGGATTTCGACTCAGGCCCAAAGTCATGAGGGTTGAGCTTCAACCCCTTTAGCTGGGTAATCAGCTCATTCGCTGTTGAGCGTGCCAAGCCTGCGGGCGCGAGGATCAGGATGTCATCCACGTAGCGCTTGTACCAAATGCCCGGCCTTGATCCAAAGGTGGCATCAATGCTTTGCAAGGCAATCTCTGCAAGTACGTTGGAGATTGCCAGGCCCTGCGGTACGCCAATAGTAGGTCGATCAGCACCTTTACCTCCCCTGGATTCAGGCACAGTGGGCGTGGTGAGGGCGCTGCTGATCAGCTTGCGAAGCTCTGGTTTTCTGATCTTTTTCTTTGTTGCCGAGGCTACAAGGTCATGGGGAATGGATGGATAGAACGTTTTCAGATCGATTTTGGCGTATTCAGCGTAAGCGCCTGAGTCGAGGGCTTTTTTCAGCGAGTCGATGACGGTCTGAGGGAGTGTGAGTTTCGCAAGGGGGAACACGTCAGAGAGGCAATTGCAGAGCGCGCGCAGGACGATACGGTCTCGGGCTGTGGGGATGGATATCTGCCTGGGAAGAGATGATGCCCCTTTGAGTATCAGTTTTTCCTTGTAGGCGGTGAAGCGGTACTCACCCTGGTGAACCTTTTCGTGAATGTGGTCGATTTCCGCACTCAGAATCTTGTTGAGGTTAGCCGGGCGCATACGGTCGAGCCCGATTGCACCAGATTGCTTGATTTTCTCGGTGTAGATTTCCAAAAGGTGCTCACGGCTGAAGCGCTTTTTGAAACTCAGGGCCGCGCTCATGGCTTGTTCCAAAACGAGTAAAGCCCGACTACCACAGGCAGTGCATAAAGCATCGTCGTGATCAAAAAGCGCATCGTCAGCCAGAACACTGCATTGAAGTACTCGAAACCCGTTGGAACTCGACTGGTAAGCCCAGTTGCGAACACCCGCGCTATGCGATCGTCGATCTCTCGATGATTTTCGGACTCAGCGAGCAATTCGTTGTAGCGGTTTACCTGCGCAGGTGTGGGCTTCGGGGCGTCAGGTTCAGATGACTCGTTGGGCAAATCACGATGAAGCTTCTGCAGCTCCAGATAATTCGTACGCATCAGCATCGCACGACCTCGGAAATCCCGATTCGCTACCGCGAGTGAGATGCCCAGCAGCGCGACGGATAGAATGGTCGCCATGACATCAGTGTCGGGGCCCAGCACTGTGCTGTGTCGTATGGTTAGCACCCCCAGGGCCGTGCTTAGAATCGCATACCAAACCAGCAAGAGCTGTGAGTGAAAGTCCAGCCACTCTAGGCGTTTATGAGCCTGAATTCGCGCCTTGTAAGTGAACCAGACGTTGTCCTTTTTCACGCACATCTCTCCATAGAAAAGGGGAGAAGGGGTGGGAGGATTTGAGTACCGTTGAACATCCCTAATGGGATCAGCGGGCCGAAGCCCAACAGCCGAAACTGTTTATTATCAGAACCGCCCTCGCTTGCGCGAGAGGAAGAGCCCACCCCTCCGCGAGTGATTCTACCGTGCCAGTATCACGGGTGGAACTGGTTCCACCTAAAGGGCTAAGCATTTTGTGAAATGCCGGATGAAGGGCACGGACTCAGATTCAGCCGCTGAAAACCAGCTAGAGTACAAATGTACTCTTCTGTGTAAGGTCTGACGCCTAGAGAGGGTGTCAAACTGAAATGCAGGCCGGCGTCGCTTCTACGGGATGCTCATGTACTCCTAATCCGGCAAATGCGTCATGCAGCGTGGCGTGCTGGCTGCTGGCCATCCTTTCCGGATATGCTCCGGCCACAGCATCACATCCAGCCCTACGCGGAGGTGGCCATCGGCCCTGCAGGCTGCAATTGATGCGTAATTGTCGCCTGGGCGCATGTCGAGGCGGGTGGTTCCTCTTCCTGGTCAGGAGGGGGCAGATTCCATGGAGATGGCATGAGCTTTTTTTCGGACGAAGAGATTGATTCACTCAAGATCACACGGATGATCTTGCATGTCGTGGGTACCAAAGACTTCGCGGCCATGCCAGAGCGGGCTCTGGAGGAGGAAGCGTTCTTCATCGGCAAGATCGTGGACATGGCCACCGCGCCGGTGTTCATGTTCAAAGCGGTATCGGTGACCCGTAACGAGGTCGAGGCGATCGCAAGTGAGGACACGTCCTTCGTGGCCGGCGCTCAGGCCCTAGCCGCCAGTTTCAACCGTGCGCACGTGGGTGGCAGTGCTGATGGCGTTCTGTTGATGTTCGAGCTGTCGGTGGCAGACCCGGATGTGAAGATCTATAGCCTGATCAAGTACGACTACAAGCTTGCGTTGGAGCAGAATGATGGTGCTCCAGGAAAGAAGCTGCGGCGTATCGTGAATGCCTTGGTGGACGAGAAGAAGGCCATTCAAAAAACGGCGCTGATTCGGGTGATCAGCGGGGTTGCCGACCAGAACATTTCGGCCACCGACCGCACCAAGCAAGGGGTTGATCTTGCCGACTACTTCGCCGATTTCTTGGCTGTGAGCAGGGCAGTTTCGGACACCGAGCTGAGCGAGATCACCCGCAAAGTCCTCAAGGCGGCACTGCAGACCTGCATTGAGCACCTGCCCGGTCAGGATATAGCCAAGGCGCTGCAGCGGGCCCAAGCCAACCTGGGCACTCGCCGGCGCATTGATGAAGAGGCGATCGTTGAGGCAGTGATGCTGGCAGCGGGGCATCCTGAGGATGAGAAAATCGCCAACCGCCTGGAGCGTGAGACGCGTAGTCGTGTCAGGAAAAGCAAGCTGCACGAGCTGAGCTTCAAGCCTGATCGCCGGATCCTCCGACAGCCCTACATGCGCAAGATCGTCACGGCTGAGGGCGTCACGATTCTCTTCCCCGATCGGAAGGAAAACCCCAATGTCCAGGTGATACAGCTCGACGGAGATAAGAAACAAATCATCGTCGACACAGACCGAGTCAAGGAGGACAGCGTTGTCACACCAAAGCCTGGCCAGCCTGCTTAACGAGCTATCGCGCAAGCGTCAGGCGCTAATCACAGAGGGCAACCTGACGCTCATCGTTTCCGACCTATCTGCGGAAACTGCTCGGTCGATCAAGAAAGCCGCTGTCACTGCTGCCTGGTCATTCACGATCTACGACTGCGCGAGCAGCGAAACTGACGTCGATGATGAGGATGAAGATTTTGGGCCGTTTCGCGTTGAGCTGGAGAAGCCACTTCCGGAAGACCATGTCCAGGAACAGGCCCTCTATGTGGCGACGGAAGTAGGCTTCAAGGCGTTCCTGGTCAATGGGCACGCTGCTGCACGTTGGCACCTGCTTGGCCTCACTCAGCCTTTCGTTACCAGAGCGAGGGCATATTGTGGTTGGGGTGAAGAGGGCGACTACACCGAATCACAGGCGACCAAGTCACCCCGCCTCCTGGTGAAAGAATCAGCGACCCTCCGCAAAGTACCGGAGGATGTGCGCCTTTGGTTGCTCGCAGAAGGACATCATCTCGATGAGGCTGATCCTTTACACATGCTCTGGGCAGGTCAGGCATTCGGTGCCCTGAGCCGTTGTTTTGCGAATGAAATCGACACCAGTGGTAGCAAGCTCACCTTCAAGGGGCCGCCCAAGCTAAACCTTGCGATCCCAGAGGCGGTAGAGGGTCATGCTCCCATCTCGCTTAAAGACTTCGAGGTTGTCCAGGAAGCAGCGGCATGGGTGTTCGATAACGCGCGGGAAGCAGAGGTGAAGCACATCCTGTTGTCCGCCGAAATCGCGCGTTCCGGTCGGGCGGACGGGGAGGTACAGGAGTACTTCAGGGAGAACCTGGCCGCTGCCTTGGATTGCGCGAGAATCGCTTATCAGATGGCGGTCTCGGAAATCACCAAGGACACCCTGAAATCCCTGACAGATCTTCGTAAGGCTGTGACGGAGGAAACGTCGAAGGCCACAGACGCGACCCGGCAAGCAATCGCAGCGATCTCCACGGCGCTGACCGTTGGCTTGGGCCTCATCGCCGCGAGGCTCACGTTGCAGATCAACCCGTACCTGATCTCGATCGTCATGGCGGTCGCAGTTGGCTACACGGTACTGAACGTGATGTCGGGCCGTAAGTTCATCAATATCCAGCGAAAGCTTCGTAAGGACTGGCAGCCAAAGCTGTATCGCTTTCTGTCTGAAGCCGAATTCAAGAAGATGGTAGGGGATCCGATTGAGCAAGCCGAAGGGCTCTTCTACAAGGTGAGTTGCCGGGGTATTGCGATGCTTGGGGTCGCGGCCCTGGGTATTTCCATATACGCCTTTACCTACAGCGCCCCTGCACCCTCATCGTCGACGTCTATAGTTCCCCCGCCCCAAGCTCCAGCAGCTCCAACAACCCCACAGCCGTCTGCCAGCGACCCGGCGACTCAGCCTCAGATTAAGTCTCAGCCAGCCCCTACCTCTCAGCCCGAGATTACCCCGCAGCGAGAGCCGGCGCCTCAGCCTGAGATAAGGCCACAGCCTGGGCCTGCCCCGTGACAGCGGACGCCAAGAAGCGATACTTACATCGCTATCTTGGAGGTTGTCATGTACCCAACCACTCGCCGCAATTACACCGATGAGTTCAAGATTCAGGCCGTTGCGCTGGCTGAAACGCTTGGCAGGACGGAAGCTGCTCGCCAGCTGGAGATGTCTGTGAAGACGTTGGACAACTGGGTCAACGCTTCCCGCAACGGCCAGCCGTTGAGCTCTCCTGACCGTCGCGCAATCACCAGAGAGGACAGCGAGTTAGCACGATTGCGAGCCGAGAACGCCGAGCTGAAACTGGAGCGTGAAATCCTAAAAAAGGCGGCGGTATTCTTTGCCAAAGAGTCCAGGTGAGATACGCCTTCGTCGCTGAAGAACGGGCTCAGTTCCCGGTGCGTCTGTTGTGCCGGGTAATGGGTGTCTCGGTTTCAGGGTTTTACGACTATCAGCATCGCCAAGGCCGTCCAGATCCGGATGCACAAATACGCATCGATCTACACAAGGTTTACGCGGCTAGCCGCAAGACCTATGGCCGACCACGGCTAGTCGAGGCGCTAAGGCAGCAGGCCTATGCGGTAGGTCATAAGCGCGTTGATCGGCTGATGCATGAAGAGCACATACAAGGCCGATCCAAGGGCGGTTTCAGGCCGTGCACCACCGACAGTCACCATGCGCTGCCAGTGGCGAGCAATTTATTGGGTCGTCAGTTCTCCGTTCAAAGCTCCACCCCAGCCTGGGTCAGTGATATCACTTACATCGCTACGAAAGAGGGCTGGCTTTATCTGGCAGTGGTACTGAGCATCCAAACCCGCCAGGTGCTAGGTTACAGCCTGGCGGACAGGATGCCTGACGACTTGGTCGAGCGCGCTTTTATGAACGCCTGGAACGCATGTTTGGGCGTCTACGGAGTGATTTTCCATTCCGATCAAGGGCGCCAGTACGCGAGCAGCAGGTTTCGTCTCGCTTTGGCCAAGAAGGGCTTCGCGCAAAGCATGAGTCGGAGAGGAAACTGCTGGGATAACGCCGTAGCTGAGAGTTTCTTCGCTACATTGAAGAGAGAGGAAGCCTACGCGGTCTACCCCACAAAGAAACAGGCTCACCTGGCACTTGCCAGCTACATCCATGGGTTCTGCAACAGCTGTCGACTGCATTCAGCATTGGGTTACCGTTCACCGAACGAATACGCAAAAGGCTTAAGGCAGTTGGCTCTGTAGCCAGCTTCTTGGCGTCCGCTGTCACGGGGCAGGCCCATGCGTTATCTAACCCTGAGTAGGCTGCGGGATTGATGTCAGTACGCGCTCAAAGGGCTGGAGCTTGATGTTGAAGAGGATAGGGTTTTGATCAAAATCGGGGGGTTAAGTGGTTCGTCTAGGAAAACGTTGAGGTCTTGCATGGGCATGTCTCACTGTTCCATCTGTGGGACAAACTAACGCATTTTTGCTGACTTATCAGCTATTGATCACTTCGATAGGATTCTCCCCATCGTGATCGCCCACAGATGCGGTCTTCACTCACAGGAGAGTCCCATGAAACTGTTGCACATCGATTCGAGCATCCTGGGCGACAATTCCGCCTCGCGTCAGCTGAGCCGCGAAGTGGTCGAAGCCTGGAAGGCTGCAGACCCAAGCGTTGAGGTGGTTTACCGCGACCTGGCTGCCGATGCCATTGCCCACTTCTCCGCCGCCACCCTGGTCGCTGCAGGCACCCCTGAAGACGTACGCGACGCAGCCCAGGCTTTCGAAGCCAAGCTGAGCGCCGAGACGCTCGAAGAGTTTCTGGCTGCCGATGCCGTGGTGATTGGCGCGCCAATGTACAACTTCACCGTGCCGACCCAGCTAAAAGCCTGGATTGACCGTGTGGCCGTCGCCGGCAAGACCTTCAGCTACACCGAAGCCGGCCCGCAAGGCCTGTGCGGCAACAAGAAAGTGGTGCTGGTTTCCACTGCGGGTGGCCTGCACGCTGGCCAGCCGACTGGCGCCGGGCATGAAGACTTCCTGAAAGTGTTCCTGGGCTTCATTGGTATTACCGACCTGGAAATTGTCCGGGCCCACGGCCTGGCCTATGGCCCGGAGCAGCGCAGCCAGGCGATCGATGCTGCACAGGCGCAGATTGCCAACGAGCTGTTTGCGGCCGCCTGATCAAGGGAGCGGTGGGTTGCAAGCGTGGCCCTGTCGAGGGACAAGGCCACCCCAACCCGTAGAAGCGTTCAGGCTACCGGAATAAGCGGATCAGCGGCTGCCAAGGCTGCTGCACGGTCAGCCGCTGGCGGATAAATCCACACTGAATTGATCTGGCGCTTCAGCGCTTTGGCTTCGGCCTTGTCCTCCGGTGGCGACACCTCACGATCCCATCCTTCGGTATACACCGCACCCCAAGCCCCCAGGTCCAGGCAGGTCACGTACTTGGGCTGGCTGTAAGCCATCGGTGGCACGCCAATCAGCTCGGCCGCGGCATTGTTGCCTGCGTGGCGCCCCAGCGGAATCGCATGCTGGCACGACATCATTGCAGGGTTGCCAAGCGCGTCACAGGTGGCGTAAGCCACGTCTCCCGCGGCATACACGGCATCATTGCCCTTGACCTTCAGGTTGCCATCGACATGCAAACGGCCGCGGTTGTCGCGCTCGCCGCTGATCTGTTCGGTGAGCGGGTTGGCCTTGAAGCCAACCGTCCAGACCACCGTGCTGGCGTCGATACGCTGGCCGTTGTCCAGCTGCACACCGGCAGGGTCTACCGAAACCACCGTGGCACCGCAAACCCACTCCACGCCCAGGGCCTCGCATGCCTGCTCGATGGCTGGGCGGATGCCGTCACCCAGGGCTGCGCCAATCCTGGCGCCGCGGTCGATTACCACTACGCGCAACGCGGCGTCTTCACCCAGTATCGCGCGCAAGCGGGCCGGCAATTCGGTGGCCGTCTCGATGCCGGTAAAACCGCCCCGGCTACTACCACAGTATTGCGTGCCGGCGTGTTCGGCAGGCTGGCCAGTGACTTCAGGTGGGTTTCCAGGCGTGCGGCGCTGTGGAGCTTGTCGACGTCGAAGGCATGCTCGATGCCGTCCATGTCAGGGCGCTCAAGCTCACTGCCGCAGGCCATGATCAGGCGGTCATAGGGCAGGGTGCAGCGAGTGCCGCTGCGGGTGCGATAGCCCACGCGGCGGGCCGCTTCATCGATGTGGTATGCCGTGCCCTGCACGAAACGGACATTGACAGCGTCGAACAGCGCCTGCAGGGGTGCGGCCAGGGTATGCACGTCTGGCTCATAGAAGCGCGGACGCACATGCAGCTCAGCCTGGGGCGCGAGCAAGGTGACCTCGACGCCCTTGCTGCCGTTGAGGTCAAGCTGGCGGATGGCGCTGAGTGCGCTCCACAGGCCGGCAAAGCCCGCACCAATGATCAGGATCTGCTTCATGGTTGTGCTCCTTTGAAGTTCGGTGGACAAGGTAGACCGTATTGCCGGTCAACGGTGTTACCAGTGCTTGCTGGAGTGCTTCAGAAGGTTGGCGGCGTGATCACCCAGATCACCACGGCATCCACTTCACCGGGGTTGCCGTAGCGGTGGGGTTCCTGGCTCGAGAAGCTGAAGCTGTCGCCTTCACTCAGCTGGAAATGCCGCTCGCCTACCCACAGCTCAAACGTGCCGCTGAGCAGGTAACCGGCTTCTTCGCCGTCGTGGCTGTAGCTTTGCTGGCTGTAGGTACCTGGCGGGAAACGTGAGTGCAGCATCTCCAGCTGGCGGTTGGGCTGGGGGGTGAGCAGTTGATCGACGATGCCATCTTCGTAATGCACGCTCAGGCGGCTGTTACGCCGCACCACATAGCCTTGGTCTTCGGGCGCGGTGGTGGCTTCGCTGGCGAAGAACCACTGGATGGTCACGCCCAGGCTGCGGGCGATATTGAACAGCGCCGGGATCGACGGGTAGGAGAGGTTGCGCTCCAGCTGGCTGATGTAGCCTGCGGTCAGTTCACTGTGTGCGGCCAGCTCCGCCAAGGTCATGCCGCGGCGCTTGCGCAGGCCGCGGATGCGGGTGCCGAGGAACTGCGGCGCGGCGCCCCCGGGTTCGCTGGCGGGGGGCTGGGAGGGTTGGCTCATGCGCGTCGGTCCATCGCAAAAGCCGCAGTATGTACAGCCTCAGAGTGCCCAGGCAACCGTCAGGCCATCGTGAATCGCTTCTTCGGCCGTGCGCGGCGCCAGGCAGTCGCCAATCCGCCGTACGTCCACCACACCTGCCAGTTCAGTGGCCAGGTGGTCTTGCGGTAGATGCCCCATGCACAGCACCAGGGTGTCGATGCCTTCGAAGATCATCGGATCGCCGCTGGCGGTGTGCTGCAAATACACCGTGTTGTCGTCGCTGCCATACAGGCGTGCGTATGGGGTGACAGGGATACCCAGGCGATGTAGCTCGCCGGCCAGTTGGTCACGTACATAAAGCGGCAGGCTCTCGCCGCAATGAGTGCCGTTGACCGCCAACTGGACCTGATGGCCTTCGCGCACCAGGCGTTCGGCGATACCGGGGCCGATCCAGTCACAGCGCCAGTCGATCACCAGCACCGAACGCCCCGGTTTCACCTCATTGCGCAGCACTTGCCAGGCGTCCACTACCTGAAGCTCGCCGGTACGCTCGAACGCCGGCCAGTAGGGGGTGGCGCCGGTAGCGGCAATGACCAGATCAGGGCGCTCACGTTCGACCAGCGCGCGGTCGACCCGGGTGTTGCGCACCACTTCTACACCTGCCAGGGCCATTTCCCGTTGAAGGTTGGTGCTGGCACCCCCGAACTCGCTACGCCGTGGCAGCAGTTGGGCCAGCAGCACCTGTCCACCGAGCTGCGGGCCCGCCTCGTACAGCGTGACCTGGTGCCCGCGCGCGGCGGCCACGGCGGCGGCCTTCATGCCGGCCGGCCCGCCGCCGGCGACCATTATGCGCTTGGGCGAGGAAGTGGGCGTGAGCTGCCCGTACTGCAACTCACGCCCGGTTTCCGGGCGCTGGATGCAGGAAATAGGCAAGCCACGATGGAAATGGCCGATGCATGCCTGGTTGCAGGCGATGCAGGCGCGCACGTCTTCGACCTGGCCGCGTTCGGTCTTGCCTGGCATCGACGGATCGCAGATCAGCGCCCGGGTCATGCCGCACACATCAGCCTGGCCGCGGGCCAGGATCAGCTCGGCTTCCTGGGGCTGGTTGATGCGCCCGGTGACGAACAGGGGGATAGCCAGTTGTTGCTTGAAGGTGCCAGCCTCGCGGGCCAGGTACGCCGGTTCGATGGCCATTGGTGGCACGATATGGACCGCGCCACCCAGCGAGGCCGAGGTACCGGCGACGATATGCAGGTAGTCGAGTTGGCCCTGCAAGGCCACGGCAGCAGCCAGTGACTCGTCTTCACTCAGGCCCTGGCTGTCGCGCTCGTCAGCGCTGATGCGCAGGCCAATGATGAACTGCTCATCGGTGGCGGCGCGCACCGCGGCCAGCACTTCGCGCAAGAACCTCAGGCGCTGATCCAGGTCACCGTTGTAGCCATCACTGCGTATGTTCACCCGGGGGTTGAGAAACTGCGCGGGCAGGTAGCCATGGCTGGCTACCACCTCGACGCCATCCAGGCCGGCCTGGTGCAGGCGGCGTGCGGCGCCGGCATAGCCCTGGACGATTTCGTCGATCATTGCCTGGTCCAGCGCCCGTGGCATCACCCGGAAGCGCTCATTGGGCACCGCAGAGGCCGAGTAGGCTACCGCCAACAGGCCGTCTGCCGATTCCATGATCTCCCGCCCGGGGTGAAACAGTTGCGACAGCACCACGGTGCCATGCGCGTGGCAGGCCTCGGCAAGCTGGCGGTAGCCGTCGATGCAGGCATCGTCCGTGGCCATTAGCACATGCGAGGTGTAGCGGGCACTGTCGTGCACCCCGGCGACCTGCAGCACGATCAGGCCAACGCCGCCGGCAGCGCGGTCGCGCTGGTAGGCGATCAGTTTGTCGTTGACCAGGTTGTCGGTGGGCAGGCAGGTGTCGTGCCCGCTGGACATGATGCGGTTTTTCAAACGTTTGCCGCGAATCTGCAAGGGCTCGAACAGGTGTGGGAAGGCGGTCTGCATACAGGCGGCTCCGGTACGTTGTTGTTATTTTTCTATCAAAGTGTAGCAATAGTAAAAAATCAACTTGTTTTTTTACTGGTGTCTGTCTAGGTTTTCCTCACTCGCATGGCGAGGGTGTGACCTCAAAACAACAAGAAAACGGGCCCGTCGGGCACCGCCAGGAGGAAACAACGATGCAGCTATATCCACGTGTGACCGGCCTTTGTGCAGCCTTGCTGGCCCTTGGCCTGGGCACTGCGCAAGCTGCGCAGCAGATGGTTGTGGTCGGTTATGGCGGCGCGGGCCAGAAGGCCCAGGATGAGGCGATTTTCAAGCCCTTCATTGCCCAGGACGGCAGCCAGCTGATCCAGAGTGAATACAACGGCGAAATGGCGCGGATCCAGGTCATGGCCGACACCGGCAACGTCGATTGGGATGTGGTGCAGATCGAAGGCCCTGACTTGATGCGCGGCTGCGACGAAGGGATCTACGAGCACCTGGACTGGCAGCGCCTGGGCCATGCCGCCGAACTGATCCCGGCAGCCGCACAGGATTGTGGGTCGGCCGCGCTGGTCTGGAGCGTGGCTATTGCCTACGACCGCAGCAAGCTGGCCCAGGCGCCGGCGTCGTGGGCCGACTTCTGGGACGTCGACAAGTACCCTGGCAAGCGCGGCCTGCGCAAGCGTGCGGTGTACAACCTGGAGTTCGCGCTGTTGGCTGACGGGGTCAAGGTCGAAGACGTATACCGGGTATTGTCCACGCCGGCAGGCGTCGAGCGGGCCTTCGCCAAACTCAGCGAACTCAAACCCCATATCCAGTGGTGGGACGCCGGCGCTCAACCCGCGCAATGGCTGGCAGCCGGTGACGTGGTGATGACCTCCACCTACAGCGGAAGAATTGCGGTGGCGGCGCAGCAGGGCAGCCCGTTGGCCGTGGTATGGCCTGGCAGCCTGTACGGTATGGACTATTGGGCGATCATCAAAGGCTCGCGGCATGTCGACCAGGCCAAGCGGCTGATTGCCTATGCCAATCAGCCGGATACCCAGGTGCGGTATGTACAACAGATCCCCTATGGGCCAACCAATACCCAAGCCGCGGCCAGGCTTGACCCGGCGCTGGCCAACTGGGTACCCACTTCGCCACAGAACCTTCAAGGGGCGCTGGCCATGAACGTGGAATTCTGGGTCGATCATGGCGAAGAACTGGAGCAACGCTTCAACGCCTGGGCCAGCAAATAGCGTTCAGTAAAGGGGCAACAAGATGACTTCAACGGAACTAAGCCTGCGTCGGGAGCTGGCTGCCTGCTACCGGCTGATCGCGCACTTTCGCATGAGCGATCTCATCTTCACGCATATCTCCCTGCGCCTGCCTGGGCCGGAGCACCATTTCCTGATCAACCCGTATGGCCTGCTCTTCGAGGAGATCACAGCGTCCAGCCTGGTGAAGATCGACCTGCAGGGGCGGCCGGTGGGGGCTGCCCGTCACCCGGTCAACCCGGCCGGGTTCGTCATTCACAGTGCCATTCACGCTGCCCGCGAGGATGCCCGGTGCGTGCTGCACACCCACACCCGCGCAGGCTGCGCGGTGGCCGCACTGGAATGTGGCCTGCTGCCGGTCAACCAGATGTCCATGGAGTTTTACGGCAATGTGGCTTACCACGCCTACGAGGGCGTCGCGCTGGACATGGATGAACAGCAACGGCTGGTGGCCGACCTGGGCAACAAGCCGGTGATGATGCTGCGCAACCATGGCCTGTTGACCACGGGGCGCAGTGTGGCTGAAGCCTTCTTGCGCATGTACTACCTGGAGAAGGCTTGCGAGATCCAGTTGGCGGCGCAAAGTGCTGGGCAGCTGGTATTGCCGACGACCGAAGTGTGCGTGCGTACCGAACGGCAGTTCAACGCGCCGGGGAGAGGGTTGAAGCAAGGGGAACTGACCGACCCGGATGCGCTGCAATTGGCGTGGGCGGCGTTGTTGCGAATGTTGGAAAAGGTGGCGCCTGGTTATCAGGATTGAACCTGCGCTTGCTGATTTGGCAGTTAGTCGTGCAAACGACAGCGGGCGGACGGAACAGTCACTGTAGTGCAACCATTGCTTTCAACTGTGCTGGTCCCTTCTCAAGGAATACCGTTATGCTGTAACGAAATATGTCTAAAAAGCCTGCAGAAGGAAGTCGCAATGCCACTCAAGGACCTGCTTATCGCCCTGGTGGTGATTGTCGCCTGGGGCGTCAACTTTGTGGTCATCAAGGTTGGCCTCGACGGGCTGCCACCGATGTTGCTGGGGGCATTGCGTTTCTTGCTGGTGGCGTTCCCGGCGATCTTGCTGGTCAGGCGGCCCAAACTGCCGTGGCGCTGGCTGATCGCTTACGGTGCGACCATTTCACTGGGCCAGTTCGCGTTCCTGTTTCAGGCCATGTACAGCGGCATGCCGCCAGGGTTGGCTTCGTTGATCCTGCAGTCGCAAGCCTTCTTCACCCTCGGTTTTGCGGCGTTGTTTCTCGGTGAGCGGCTGCGCCTGGCCAGCGTGCTGGGGCTGCTGGTGGCGGCCGGCGGCCTGGCACTGATCGGCAGCGAAGACGGCGGCCATGTGCCCATGCTGGCGTTGGTGCTGACCCTGTGTGGCGGTGCAATGTGGGGCCTGGGCAACATCATTACCCGGCGGTTCGGCTCGGTCGACCTGGTCGCGTTGGTGATCTGGGGTGGGCTGATCCCACCACTGCCATTCCTGGCACTGTCCTGGTGGCTGGAAGGCCCCGAGCGCATTGGCCATGCCTTGGCCAATATCAGTTGGAGTTCGGTGCTGGCCCTGGCGTATTTGGCCTTTGTGGCCACCATGCTCGGCTACAGCCTGTGGAGCAAGTTGCTGTCGCGTCACCCGGCAGGCAAAGTGGCGCCGTTCTCGCTGCTGGTACCGGTGATTGGCCTGAGTTCGTCGGCGTTGCTACTGGGAGAGCGCCTGACCGCTACGCAGGGCTGGGGCGCATTGTTGGTGATGGCCGGCCTGCTGGTGAATGTATTCGGTGCGCGCATCGGTCAGCGTTTGCGGGCTGCCAACGCGTAAAGCGCTTAAATCCGGCGACCTGCGCTCTGTTAGAATCGGCCTCTTTTTGCCAGGCCAACGGAGCGCATCCATGATCATTTCCACCACCAGCCAGCTCGAAGGCCGCCCGATTGCCGAATACCTGGGCGTGGTCAGTTCCGAATCGGTGCAGGGCATCAACTTCGTGCGCGATTTCTTTACACGGTTTCGCGACTTCTTCGGTGGCCGTTCGCAAACCCTGGAAAGCGCGCTGCGCGAGGCCCGGGAGCAGGCCACTGAAGAACTCAAGGCCCGGGCACGACAGTTGCAAGCCGATGCGGTAGTGGGGGTTGATTTTGAGATCAGCATGCCGTCGGTACAGGGCGGCATGGTCGTGGTATTTGCCACCGGCACGGCAGTACGCCTGAAGTAAAGCCTTTTGCCATTGGTCGGCTGCAGGGTTCTTGTCCGGTCGGTCCGCAAATGACCAGCTAGTCTCACTTTCACAGGCCGCGTTTCCTGGGCAACTTGTCTGGTTGCCGACGCGACCGCCACTGGAGGGAGACAGGGCATGAGCGAATCCTTTTTCGAAGACCTGAACGATGCGTTCCCGATCAACAGCCAGGTGCGTTGCGGCCAGGCGGCATTTCGCCTGGGGTTCGCCCACATGACGCTGGATGATTCCGAACAGCTCCAGCCTGCACATTTGCAGCGCAGCAAAAAAGGCCGCTTCATGCCGCGGGTACCGCTCAAGAAGTGATCCCGCGTCTGCACACGCCCCGCCCAACGGCGGGGTTTTTATTGCTATTCGTTGATCCGCCTCATGGTATTGCCCGGTAGCGCTCGCCGGATGGCCCGGCCTGTGGTTTTCTGACGCGGCATTCCAGCAACGGAGGATTGAATGCTCATGCGAGTCAGGGAAGAAACCTATTGGCAGTGGGCCGACGCACAGTTGCACAGCCGCTGCCACGACGAAGCACTCAGCGACGGCACCACACTGGACGTGCAGGTGCGCTTGTCGCGCCTGGGGGCGACGCAGCTGTTTCTGGGGTTGTACGCCGGGGATGGGCGGGCGTTGCTGGAGGAGTATTACCCTGCGCTGCCGGGCGAGACCATGACCCGTGCGCTGGTGTGGGGTGTCGACCGCGCCCGGGCGATGGCAACAGGCGCTTTGCCTTTGCCGGAAACCCGTCTGCAGCGGCGCCAGGCATGAAAAAGCCCGGCCAATGCGGGCCGGGCTCTGGTAAGGGTGCGAACCCTCAATTCAGCGGTTCGATCACCTTGACTGCCTGCTGCTCACGGGCAGCGGGCCATTCTTGTTGCAGGGTCTGCAGCACGCGGCCAACGAATTCGGTGTCGGCGGCGGCTTTCTTGCCGACGTAGCCTTGGCCACGGCGGTAGACCTTGAAGCGGGCACGCATGCTGGGCAGGTGCTCTTCAAATTCATCTTCGACGGTGTTCGGTGGCAGGCGGTCGAGGCGCACTTCACCGGTTTGGCTAACCCACAGCAAATGGTCGTCAAGGCTGTCCTTGCGCACGGCGAACAGCTGGGCCAATTGGTCGATAGTCGGATTGTTGTTCAAGTTCATCATAAAGCCCCCATTACCCATTCATAGGTGATTTTCACAGTTGGCGCTATCACGGTGTAGCGCACTACCAAGGCTGCTACAGCAGCATCGCAACAGGGGCTTTCTCACGCTGCCTTTTGGACAGTTTCCCTCTCCACGGACGGCCTGCGTTACCGCGCAGGCCGTCTGGAACACCCTTGCCACCGCTCCCGATCGGGGAGACGGCTTCATCATGCCCAAGCGCGATGAACGGCGTCAACCATTTTGTAGTGAATATTTTTGCTCACTACATTCTGTCGTTTTGTCCGACAATCAACGCGAGCGTTATAAGCCGGAAAGGATGTCGAAGGCGGCTTGCACCCGCGCCTGGTTGGGGTAATTCCGATTGGCCAGCAGCACGACTGCCAGCTGTTCTGCCGGCACGAACGCGGCGTACGCGCCGAAGCCGTTGGTGGCGCCGGTCTTGTTGTACCAGGCTGCCGGTAGCGCGGGCAGGGCCGGCTGCAAGCGAGTGGTGGCCTGCGGTTCGCGGATCAGCCGTGGGCTGTTGCCATCGATCAGTGTGCTCAGCGTGACCGGGTAGGGGTAGCGTTCCCAGCCCAGGCCTTGCGTCATGGCGCCAACCTGGAAATAGCCCTGCTGGGTAATGGCGGTGGCTTTCACCAGGGCCGGTGGCAAGCCCTGCGGCTGCATGTGCAACCGCACATAGCGCAGCAGGTCGCTGGCGCTGGTTTTGATGCCGTAGGCCTCATCGGCGTAGGGGCCGGGCCCTACACGCACCGGCTTGTCGTCGGCGTCATACCCTTGGGCATAAAGCCCCTGGGCGCTGGCCGGAACCTGAAGGTAGGTATTTTTCAGGCCCATCTTCGTCAGCAGGCCCTCACTCATCAGCGTGGAAAACGGTTGATGCTGCGCACGGGCGGCCAGGTCACCAAACAAACCCAGGCTGGGGTTGGAGTAGCAGCGCTGGGTGCCGGGTTTGGCGCGAGGTTGCCAGTGGCGGAAGAAATCGACTACCTGCTGCGGTGTTTGCACGGTGTCGGGGAACTGCAGTGGCAGGCAGTCGGCGCTATAGGCGCCCAGTTCCAGCACCGTCGCGTCGCCGATGGGGACGCCGGCCAGTGCCGGGTGATAGCGCTTGGCCGGGGCCTCGAGGTCAAGCTTGACCTCGGCGCTGGCAAGCGCGGCCAGGGTGGCCGTATAGGTCTTGCTCAGCGAACCGATCTCGAACAGCGTATCGCGGCTTACCGGTACGTTGTCGGCCTTGCTGGCCACACCGTAACTGAAGTAATGCGCGTGGTCGCGTGCATAGATGGCCACAGCCATGCCGGTGATGCCTTGTTCCTGCATGAGCGGGCGGATGATCTGGTCGACCTTGGCCTGTAACTGGTCGTCGGCCTGGGCGCTGGCATGGCCCAAAGCAAAGGTAATGGCGGCTGCAAGTGTAGCCAGACGTGGGCGGAGCATGGAGAGTCCTTTTTGTGGAACGTGTCCGTTGAGCGATACCGCTCGGGGTTCCGGCGTTAGCGACGGAGAGCCAAAGACCTTATCGTCTGCCCAGCCACCATGACAAGATGGATACAGTGATGAAGTATTTGCGCATGTTATTTGACAATTTCACCTTGGCCTTGCTCGGTGTGGTACTCATCGCCACCGTGCTGCCTTGCTCGGGCGATGGCGCGGTGTTTTTCGGCTGGCTGACCAACCTGGCCATCGGCCTGTTGTTCTTCCTGCATGGCGCCAAACTGTCCCGTGAAGCCATCATTGCCGGTGCCGGGCACTGGCGCCTGCACCTTCTGGTGTTCTCCTGTACTTTCGTATTGTTCCCACTGCTGGGCCTGGCGTTCAAACCTCTGTTCGTACCGCTGGTGGGTAACGAGCTTTACCTGGGCATCCTGTACCTGTGTGCCTTGCCTGCAACCGTGCAGTCGGCCATTGCCTTTACCTCGCTGGCCCGCGGTAACGTGCCGGCAGCCATCTGCAGCGCAGCGGCCTCCAGCCTGTTGGGTATCTTCCTCACCCCGTTGCTGGTGATGCTGCTGCTGGGGGCCGGTGGTGATACAGGTTCCGGCCTGGATGCGGTGTTGAAGATCACGTTGCAGCTGCTGGTGCCGTTCGTTGCCGGGCAGGTCGCGCGGCGCTGGATCGGCGCCTGGGTCAAGCGCAATGCGCGCTGGCTCAAAGTGGTGGACCAGGGTTCGATCCTGCTGGTGGTGTACACCGCCTTCAGTGAGGCCGTGGTTACCGGGCTGTGGCACACCGTATCGCCGCAGCACCTGGCGGGGCTGTTCGTAGTGTGCGCAATTCTGCTGGCAGTGGTGCTGTTTGGCACCCGCTTGCTTGGCAAGGCGCTGGGCTTCGACCTCGAGGATCGCATCACCATCCTGTTTGCCGGCTCCAAGAAAAGCCTGGCTACGGGTGTGCCCATGGCCCAGGTGTTGTTCGTGGGCAGTGGCATTGGCGCGATGATTCTGCCGCTGATGCTTTTCCACCAGATACAGCTGATGGTGTGTGCTGTGCTGGCGCAGCGTTATGCCAGCCGCGAGCAGGAGGTGGAGGTTTCGGCGTTGTCTTGAGCGCCTTTGCGTTCCCATGAAGATACTGTGTTGGCGGTCAAGCTTTTCTGCGGTGCTCAGCGCTGAAAAGCTTGGTCGTATCAAGGGGTTGATACCCGCGAAGCACGGCGGGCCTGCTGGCCAATTTCTACCCATCGTTCACCGTTGCCGCCGCTACCGTATTCGCGGGTAAACCCGCTCCTACACCTGATCGGGGGGGGACACACATTGGTGATTGGGTGCAGGCCGTC
>NZ_JBQENN010000004.1:0-20799 GCF_052044625.1 Pseudomonas sp. 22515 | reverse complement strand
AAAGGGCCGGGCCTGCTGGCCAATTCCCACCCGTCGTTCACCGTTGCTGCCGCTACCGTATTCGCGGGTAAACCCGCTCCTACAACTGGAACGCAATGGCAGCGATCAGCGGGCCAGGCCTGAACGACGCTCGCGCAGCGCCTTGTCGACTTCGGCCTCGATCTTGTAGGCCGGCCCCTCCAGGTCGTCGAAGTTGCGCGTATAGCGTCGGGCAAATTCCTCCACGCCCAGCTCCTGATACTGCTGCACATGCTTGAGCTCGTGCGCCCACAAGGCCACGTTGTCCTCGGCATCGGCGGCCCGGCGGAAGATGATCGTGTCGATCAGTGTAACGGCGTTCACATCGGGGTTCTGCAATAGCGCATTGGCTGCGCTCATCTGTTGCTCATCCCCCACCCGGAAGCGCGCCGCGTCGAGCACGGCAAAGTCATACCAAGGTTCAAGCTGCGCCCGAATATGCAACGGAATCGGCTGCACTCCGCTGGCCGTGGCTTCGTCGCGGGCCTGGCGCAAGGCGTAGGTCAGGCTGGACGAGGCCATGACCTCCACATCCTTGAGGATCTGCCCGGCCTGGCCTGGGTCGATCGGGGCGCAGAAGCAGCCCATCAGGCACACTTGATACTGCCCAGGCGGGCAGGCCTGTTCGGCAAGCGCTGGCAGGGCCAATAGCAAACCCAGCAGGGCACTAATCCGTCTCATGCAGGGCCTGTTCGACAAACTGGCGGCTGGCGCCCAGTACCTGCGTTTGCACGCTTTCACTGGCCAGCATGCGCCCGACCAGCAATGCTCCTACGCACTGGCTTATCAGCACCCAGGCCAGCTGCTCATCCTCCAAGGTTGTGCTCCAGGCCTGGTGCAGCTCTACCAGCCAGTGCTCAGCCACTTCACGCACCGGCGTGTCGGCCCGGGCGATTTCCACACCCAGCGGCGGCAGCGGGCATCCACCTTCGGCATTGCGCAGGTGGGCCAGGCTCAGGTACTGCTGCAGACAGCGGCCCAGGCGTTCGCGGTTGGCGCCTTGGCAAGCCAGGCGTGCCAGGGGGCTGTTGCTCAGCTCCTGGCGTACCACCTCGGTAAACAGGTCGTCCTTGGACGGGAAGTGGTTGTAGAAGGCACCGCCGGTCAGGCCGATCGCTTTCATCAACCCGGCCACGCCGGTGCTGGCAAAACCCCCGCGTTTGGCCAGCGCGCCGCTGCTGGCCAGCAACCGTTCGCGGGTTTGCTGTTTGTGTTCGTTGGAATAGCGCATTCACATGCCTCGACAGACAGGCTTGACGATGACCGCGATCATAGCATAGCGTTCGTTTACTAAACGATCATTTACCCATGGAGGCAGGCATGTCAGAACAACAAAAAGTCGTGCTGGTGATCGGGGCGGGCGACGCCACTGGGGGTGAGATCGCCAAGCGCTTTGCGCGTGAGGGCTATATTGCCTGCGTAACCCGGCGCCAGGCCGACAAACTGCAGCCGCTACTGGAGGAAATACACGCCGCTGGCGGCCAGGCCTACGGTTTTGGCTCTGATGCGCGCAAGGAAGAGGAGGTGACCGCGCTGGTGGAGACTATCGAGCGTGATATAGGTCCGATTGAGGCATTTGTCTTCAATATCGGCGCGAATGTGCCGTGCAGCATTCTCGAGGAAACCCCACGCAAGTACTTCAAGATCTGGGAAATGGCCTGCTTTGCCGGTTTCCTCACCGCGCAGGCGGTGGCCCGGCGCATGGTTCAGCGTGAGCGCGGGACCCTCCTGTTCACCGGCGCTACAGCCGGTACCCGCGGCGCAGCCGGTTTTGCCGCCTTCGCCGGCGCCAAGCATGGCTTGCGTGCCCTGGCACAGAGCATGGCGCGCGAGTTGGGGCCACGCAACATCCATGTCGCCCATGTGGTGGTGGACGGTGCCATCGACACGGCCTTCATCCGTGACAGCTTCCCCGAGCGTTATGCCCTCAAGGACCAGGATGGCATCCTTGACCCGGCGCACATTGCCGACAGTTACTGGTTCCTGCACGCCCAGCCCCGCGACGCCTGGACGTTCGAGCTGGACCTGCGCCCCTGGATGGAACGCTGGTAAACCCCCGTTAACACGCAAGGACCGTCACCATGCACACGTCTGTCGATTTCTTTTTTGACCTGGGCAGCCCGGCCAGTTACCTGGCCTGGACCCAACTGCCGAACCTGTGTGCCCGCCACGGCGCTACGCTGCGCTACCGGCCAATGCTGCTTGGCGGGGTTTTCCAGGCTACCGGCAATGCTTCGCCGGCCATGATCCCGGCCAAAGGGCGCTACATGTTCACCGACCTGGCACGCTTTGCCCAACGCTACGGTGTGCCGTTCGGGATGCCGCCGGGCTTTCCGGTCAATACCCTGACTTTGATGCGCGGCGTGACAGGTACCCAGTTGCATTCACCGGATCGGTTCGAGGCATTGCTATCGGTGCTGTTCACTGGGCTGTGGGTACAGCGCCGCAACCTGAGCGACAGCGCTGTGCTGAATGAAACACTCGTGCAGGCAGGTTTCGACCCGCAGGGTTTTCATGCCCTGGCCGCTGACAGCGAAGTAAAAGCCGCGCTAAAGCAGGCCACCGAGGCCGCTGTGGCGCGCGGGGTGTTTGGCGCGCCCACCTGTTTTGTCGGTGATGGCATGTTCTTCGGCCAGGACCGCCTGGACTTTGTCGAAGAGGCGCTGCGTCAGGGAGCCAGCAGCCTCTCCAGCTGAGTGCGCTCCCACAGGCTGAGCAGGTCGGTGGGGTTGGTGCCATAGCGCTGCCAGTGCTCGAGCCCGGCCTGTTCGCCGCCGGGGGCTTGGCAATGAACGCAATGCGCCAAGCCTTCAGTATCCAAGGCCAACGTCAGTTGCCAGCCCTGGATACCGACATCGACCAAGCCACCCTCGCGGCGTGCAACCACCTCAAGGTGGTGTACGCCAAGGGCCACATTGCGCAGGCACTGATAGACATCCCGGGCGCTCAGTGAAGGTCTGTGCGTCAAGATCAGAAATTCGCCGGCGTGTTGGCGCTGATGATCTCGGCCTCATCCGGGCCGATGTTCTTGAAACTGTGCGGCAGGGTCGTGGGGATGTAGTAGCCGTCGCCCGAATTGAGGACGCTGACCTGGCCGTCGACCCACAGCTCGACGGTGCCACGGGTGACCAACCCGCATTCTTCGCCTTCAGCGTGCACGATCGGTTCGCCAGAGTCGGCGCCGGGTGCGTACAGCTCACGCAGCATGCGCATTTGGCGGCCTTCGACGCTGGCGCCGACCAGCAGCATGCGCAGGCCATTGCGGCCCAGGTCGGGTTGTTCGCCACCACGGAATACGTAGCGTTCCTCACGCACCGGCTCGTCGAAGCTGAAAAACTCCGCCAGGCTCATGGGGATGCCCTCGAGCAGTTTTTTCAGGGAGCTGACCGAAGGGCTGACGCGATTCTGCTCGATCTGCGAGATCGTCGAATTGGTCAGCCCGCTGCGACGGGCCAGTTCCCGTTGGGAGAGGTTGTTGCGTTCACGCACCAGTTTGAGTCGCGTCCCCGTGTCCATAGCCGCCTTGTAATCAGAGGTGTCAATAATAATGAGCGATGCGCATTAAAACACACTCTGCGCCCTTGCGCGCTGTGCTTCTCAAACCCGCTGCTCACGCGGCATTGGCCACAGCCCGACCAGCAGCAACAGCACGGCCACGGCCAGGAATGGCAAGCGCGGATCAAGGGCATACACCAAGGTACCGGCGAGCGGCCCGATCACCGCGCCCATGCCTTGGGCGGCGCCAATGGAGCCGGCCGTGGCGCCTTGTTCGGAGGCCTGCATGGCATTGGCCGCCAGTGCCGAAAACGCCGGGAAGACGAAGCCCATGCCGGCCGCCGCAACAAAATAGCAAGCCCACAGCCAGGGGGCCGTGGTGGCCAGCGAGCCACAGGCAAAGCCCAGTGCCGATACCGTGGCACCCACCCGGATCATCTTCAGCGGTGGCCACTCCAGTTGGCGCAGTATCACCTGGGCCAGCATCAGTGCCACACCCACGGTGGTCAGGGCAATGCCAGCCGCCTGGGCCGCTTCGGCAGGGCCCAGATGCAAGCGGTCAAGGGCAAAGAAACCGACGATGATCTGCGACACGGTCACGCTGAGCATGGCGCTGAATGCCACCAGCAGCGGCCGGCGCAGGCGCGGGTCGTTCAGCCGCACCGGGCTGGGGGCGTGGCTGTGCGGCAGCGCCTGTGGTTTGAGGGTAAAAAACAGCACCAGGAAGGCAGTGGCCGGCAGCAGCGACATGATATGGAACGGCAGGCTCAGGCTGTGCCGCGCCAGCAGTGCGGCCAGCGCTGGCCCGACCACCAGACCGACGGCGTTGGCCGCCCCCAGTGAGGCCATGGCCCGCGCCCGGCGTTGCGGCTCGACATGGTCAGCGATCAGCGCATTGCAGCCTACCGGGATGGCGGCATAAAAGGCGCCGATGCAACCACGCGCGATCATCAGGCCGATGAACGCCAAGGTCGCCCCCGGCATCCAGCGCAGTGCGCCTTCGACGAACAGGCACAGCAGCCAGTAGGCCAGGGTGAAGCCGGCGCTGCCCAGCAGCAGGATGCGCCGGCGGCCCAGGCGGTCTGCCGCGCGGCCCCAGGGCCGGGCCAGCAGCACCCAGACCACGCCGGCCACGGTCACGGCGGCGCCGGCTTGCCAGGTGGCCATGCCAAGCTGGCGGGCTATCGGGCCGATCAGGGCGACGAAGGCCATCATCGACATGGTGCAGGCCATGTTGGCCAGCAACAGCGGGCGCAGGTTCAGGGTGCTGGCAGGCAGCAGGGTTGCAGGATCCTTTGCGACGTTCATGGGCAGTCCAGGGCAGAGTGGCAAACAAAGCCGATATTATTAGGAATCATTATCGATTGTCGAACCCCGTGCTGCTACCGTTCACTCGCTGCGGTGCAAGGGGCCAGGCCACATGCTACGCAACACACCGTCGCGACGCACCCACGCATGCATCAAAGCGGCCCCCACATGCACCAGCACCGTGGCGAACAGCAGGTAGCCGGCCCAGCCATGGGCCTGGCGCAACACAGCATATAGCTGCAGGTTGTGAGGGGCGATGGCGGGCAAGCCGAGCGGGCGCGGGTAATCGCCTGCCGACAGCATGGCCCAGCCCAGCAGCGGCATGGCCAGCATCAGGCCATAAAGCAGCAGATGCGAGGCTCCGGCGGCCCAGCGCGGCAGTTTTGGCAGATCGTTCGGCAGGGGCGGGTGAGGTAGGGTCAGGCGCACAGCAATGCGCAGTACCACCAGCACCAGCAGGGCCAGCCCGGTGGCTTTGTGCAGGCTGATCAGCACCGGGTGGCGTAGCGACAGGTCGGCGACCATGCTTACGCCGATGAACAGCATGGCCAGAATCAGCACGGCCATCAGCCAGTGCAACACGCGGGCGAAAGGGTGGAAGGCTTGAGGTTTCATGGCTTGGCTCCGGTGCTGAGCGATTCGCGGCTACGGCGGTTGAACGATTCGGAATAGGCGGCCGAGCGGGCGGCGAGGATCGGGTCGGCTGACGCCTCTATGCCGCGGGGCAGGATCAGCGGGTCGAAGTTGAGATCGCGGCAGGCCCCTTGCTCGGGGGCGTCTACCTGTTCCAGTACCAGAGTGCCAGCGTCCACGCTGCGCCGCTCGGCGGGCCACGGCCGGGCAGGGTCGTCCACGGCATCGCCAGGTTCGGCCAGTACCAGTCGCAGCGTCCAGCGCAACGGGCCTTGGGCAAGGCGCTGCTGCAAGTCGTGTTGCAGGAATTGCTTGTCATCAACCTGCGCGGGTAATGCCGCAAATACAGTTTGTGGCTCGAGCTGCCAACGCACCGGGTGGGCCGCACCCGCTGCGTCGATCAGGCGGAAGGCATTGATACTGTGGTACTGCGTGTTGGCGAAGCTGTCGCTGGGTTTGTAGCCCGCCGCCCATTGGCGAAACGCCGCGCTTTCCGGGTGAGCGGCGAAGAACGCCTGCAGCTTGCCAGGGTCCGGTTTGCCGGTTGCCGGGTCTGGTGCGCTCGCCAGTACTTGCTGGTAGAACCCTTGCGGCGTGCTGACTGCCAGCACCGGAGGGTTATTCATGCCGGTCCGCCAGACTTGGCCATCGTCGGTGCTTAGCTCAATCGCCAGGCTGCGTACGGGTATACCCGTATCCGGGGCGAACGGGTTGGCGCCGCCGATGGCAAAACGGCCCACCACCGGCACCCGTTGCTGGCTGAAGGCGCGCGCCGTGGACAGGTTGGCGGCCTGCCCGCTGGCCTGGAAGTAGCCGCTCACGCACAAGCCCTTGGCGTGGTTCTTGCGGTAGCCGGGGTAATGCCCGGCCTGGGCTTCGAAGGTGTCGATGATGCGCTGTGGCGTCAGTCGGGGGGCGCCGAGCCAGCCAGCGGCATAGGCAAAGCCGGCACCTGCGGCCAGCAGCACGCCGGCAATGGCGGCCAGGCGCAAGGCTTTGGCCGAGCCGTGCAAGGGTGTGTTCATGGTCATCGTCCGGTTCAGTGAAGGTGCCAGTACGACGTGTCAGAGAAAAAGTTATTCCCTCATCGGGAATAGAATGTGTTCACAGGCGTCTGCCCTTTACACTGACAACCCCAGAGGCCGGGACCTAGCCATGCATGATTTGGACGACCACCAGTGGCGCGAGCTGCTGGCCCGCCTGCGCCGCTTTGCCGTGTGGCTGACCCGTGAGCCGGGCAGCGCCGACGACCTGGTGCAGGCCACGGTCGAGCGGGCCCTGAGCCGTCGCGACCAGCAACGGGACACTGATGCCCTGCGTGCCTGGCTGTTCACCATCCTTTATCGACAGTTCCTCGACGGTAAGCGCCGGGAGCGATTGCATGCGCGCTGGTTGTCCTGGTTCGGCCGTAACGAGCACGACGATGAGCCGGTCGGTGACAACCTCGAAACCATCGTTCTGGCACAGGCCGACCTGCAGGCGTTTGCCCGGCTGACGGCGGAGCAGCGTGCCTTGTTGTTGCTGGTCAGCATCGAAGGCTTGAGTTACAAGGAGGCCGCCCAGGCCTTGGGCATCCCCATCGGCACTGTGATGTCGCGCCTGTCGCGCGCGCGCAATGCCTTGCGCGAACTGACCGAGGGCAACCCCCAGCCCCCGGCCTTGCGGAGACTGAAATGAAGCGCCTGATCCCCAGCGATGACGAATTGCACGCTTACGTCGATGAGCGCCTGGAACCTGTGCGCCGGGCCGAAGTGCAGGCCTGGCTGGCGGCCAACCCGCAAGCTGCGGCACGGGTGGAAGGCTGGCGCGCCGATGCCCGGCGGCTGCGCACAGCGCTGGCCGGATTGGGCGAGCTGCCCGGTGCGGCGCAGCTGGACCTTGGCCAGTTGCGTCGGCAATTGCGCCAGCGTCGGCAGCGGCGTTGGGCGGCGGCGGCGGTGGTGATGCTGGCGTTGGGTGTGGGGGGCTTGGGCGGCTGGCAAGTACGCGATGCAACCTTGGCGCGGGTCGACCTGCCCATGGCTGATGCTGTTCAGGCGCACCGTTTGTTCGCCAGCAGTGAAGCACTGGATATCCAGGCCAGTGATCCTGGGCAGTTACGTGACTGGCTGGGCCGCCATTTCAGCCGGGTGGGCCAGTTACCGGACCTGGCGGGGTATGGCTTCAAACCGGTGGGCGCCCGCCTGCTCAGCAACGAGCAGGGGCCGGCTGCATTACTGGTATTCGAAGATGGCAAGGGCCAGCGCATCAGCCTGTTCCTGCGCTCGCCGGGCGACCTTTATCGGCGCATGCCGGACGGGCAGCGGGTCGATGGCCAGCTGGAGGCGCGGTACTGGTCGCATGGGGCTTATAACTTTGCCTTGGTCAGCGCGGCGGACGATGTGCGTGGGGCGGGGGTGGGGGAGGCGTTGAGGTTGGGGTTGTGAGTGTGGGCCCAAGGTGTGCACCATGGGCCCGTCACCCGAATCAGCTCAACTCCAGCCAGATCGGCGCATGGTCCGACGGCTTTTCCATCCCGCGCAGCTCATAGTCGACGCCCGCTGCCTTGATGCGCGGCACCAGTGGCTGCGAGGCCATGATCAGGTCGATGCGCAGGCCGCGCTTGGGCTCGTCCTCAAAGCCGCGGCTTCGGTAGTCGAACCAGCTGAAACGGTCGGTCACCTCCGGGTACAGGTGGCGGAAGCTGTCTACCAACCCCCAGCCTTTCAAACGTTCCATCCACTCACGCTCCTCCGGCAGGAAGCTGCACTTGCCGGTCTTCAGCCAGCGTTTGGCGTTGTCCGGGCCAATGCCGATATCACAGTCTTGCGGCGAAATGTTCATGTCGCCCATCACCAGCACTGGCTGGTCGTTGCGGAACTGGCTTTCCAGCAGTGCCTGCAGGTCGCTGTAGAAGCGCTGCTTGGCCGGGAACTTGGTGGGGTGGTCGCGGCTTTCGCCTTGGGGGAAATAGCCGTTCATGATGGTGATCGGGCTGCCGTTGGCATCGGCAAAGGTACCCCAGATGAAGCGGCGCTGGGCATCTTCTTCGTCGGTGGCAAAGCCCTTGTGCAGGCTCAGCGGCGCCTGGCGCGACAGCAGGGCCACGCCGTAGTGGCCTTTCTGGCCATGGTAGTGCACGTGGTAACCCAGTGCCTGCACGTCGGCCAGCGGGAACTGATCGTCGCTGACCTTGGTTTCCTGCAGGCCGATCACGTCCGGCTGGTGCTTTTCGATCAGCGCCGCCAGCTGATGCGGGCGGGCCCGCAGGCCGTTGATGTTGAAACAGACGATCTTCATGGAAAGACAATCCCGGTAAAAGGCGCGATGCTAGCCGACATCGACCTGCATCACCAGCATGGCGGCCAGGCGAGCCTGCTGCTAACGTGCTGTTGGGGGTGAACGAAGCACGCTGGGGCACCTCCAAGGCACTGAACGCCCATTCCAGGAGGTCTGCCCGCAATGCCCGAAACCACAGCCGCCCCGGCCCGTGTATGCCTGCTCGACGATGGTTACAGCCGCGAGGCACGTTCGCTGCTGTACAACGCCTACCGCCACGAGCCCACCTTCGCCTACATCTTCGAAGCCCAGCGCCCGGGGTATGAGCGGCGCCTGCGGGTGATGGTGCGCGAATGGGTGCGCCAGCACTTCTACCTGCAACTGCCCGCCATCGGCCTGCTGGTCGAGGACCGCCTGATTGCCCTGGCCCTGATCGTGCCACCGCAGCGCCGGCTGGGCGTGGCCGACAGCTGGGCCTGGCGCCTGCGCATGATGCTGGGTACCGGCCTGCGCTGTACGCGGCGCTACATGGACTACCAGGCTGCATTGGCCAGCTGTCTGCCCACTGACCAGGTGCATGTGTTGCCTTTGCTGGGGGTGCACCCGCAGTTTCAGGGCAAGCACTACGGCGAGCAATTGTTACAAGCTGTGCACGACTGGTGCGCGGAAGACCCAGGCACCCAAGGGGTGGTGCTGGACACCGGTAACGAGCACTACCTGGCTTTTTACCAGCGTCAGGGTTATGAGGAAATTGGCGAAGTAGCTGTAGGACCAATCCGAGAGAGGGTGTTCTTTCATCCTAATCCAGTCTCTTCAAAACCCGCTTTTGCCTGAACAGGCCGCCGGGCGGCTCCCTTGAGCGCCTGGCTCTGGTAGCATGCGCCGCATGACGTATTCAGGAAGATTGACCTGGGGCCTGGTTTTCTGGGTCGCCAGTTTCGCAGCATGGGGCCAGAGCGAGTTGTTGGTGAAGGTGAAGCCGGCCAACAAGGCGCTCAAGGCCAATGTCGAAGGCTATATAGGCACATTGGGTGACCGCGACGAAGAAGCACTTTTGCGCTTCAGTCGCGGGGCAGAGGAGCAGGCGCGCAAAGCGGCGCAGGCACTTGGCTACTATCAGGCGCAGATCGATACCGAGGTCAAGCCCGCCAGCGACGCAGACCATCCCCCACAACTGATCATCAGCATCAACCCGGGCGAACCGATTCGCCTGCGCAACGTGACCGTGCGCATCGAGGGCCCAGCCAGCGAGATGAAGGCCTTCCGCGTGCCTGACAGCAAGGCGCTGCGGGCGGGTGAACAACTCAATCACGGCCATTACGAGGATGCCAAGCGGTTGATCCAGAACCAGGCGTCGCGCTATGGCTTCTTCAGTGGGCGCTTCAGTAGCCAGCGCCTGGCCGTCGATCCGCAAGCCGGTGTGGCGGATATCGAACTGGTCTACCAGAGTGGCCCGCGTTATCGCCTGGGCGCCGTCACCTTCGGTGGCGACACACCGCTGGACGAGGACCTGCTGCAGCGCATGGTGTCGTTCAAGCCGGGTACCCCTTACGACTCGGAACTGGTCGCAGAGCTGAACAACGACCTGCAATCGAGCGGCTATTTCGAAGGCGTGCGTGTGGATGCGGCACCCACTGCTGCTGTGGGCGAAGAAGTCCCGGTGGATGTTCACCTGGAAACCCGTAAACCACGCACCATGGGCCTTGGCCTGGGCTTCTCGACCGACGTCGGGCCGCGCGGCAAGGCCAACTGGACCCGCCACTGGGTCAACCCGCAAGGCCACAGCTATGGCTGGGAAACCGAACTGTCGGCCCCGCGCCAGAACGTCGGCCTGTGGTATGACATTCCGCTTGATCCGCCGCTGACCGACAAGCTGCGCTTTGCCGGTGGCTACCAGAACGAGGAGCTTGCCGGCACCGACACGCTCAGCAAGCTGTTGACGGTCGGCCCCGAGTGGCACAGCAAGCTGCCCAGTGGCTGGCAGCGGGTGATTTCGCTCAAGTACCAACGCGAAGAATATCGCCTGGGGGACGACTCCGGTTTGAGTAACCTGTTGATGCCTGGCATCAGCTATTCCTTCCTGCGCAGTGACAACCGCATCGATCCGCACAACGGCTATCGCCTGCAGTTCGATGTTCAAGGTGCCAAGGAAGGGCTGGTTTCCGACACCAACCTGCTGCACGGCAACGTATTGCTCAAAGGTCTGACCACGCTCGGCCACAACCACCGCTTTCTCGGGCGCGTACAGTTTGGTGGCAGTGCGACCAATGGCTTCAAGAACAACATTCCGCCGTCGCTGCGTTTCTTCGCAGGTGGCGACCAGAGTGTGCGCGGTTACGACTACCAGACCCTGTCGCCGAAAAACAGCGACGGTGACCGTATCGGCGGGCGCTACCTGGTGGCAGGCAGTGTCGAGTACCAGTATTCGCTGACCGAAAAATGGCGGGTTGCGACGTTCGTCGACCAAGGCAACTCATTCAACGACCTGGAGCTGCCCAGCCTCAAGACCGGTGTCGGGTTTGGTGTGCGCTGGGTATCGCCGGTCGGGCCGCTGCGCCTGGACCTGGCCAAGGCGTTGGATGACGAAGGGGGCATTCGCCTGCACTTTTCCATGGGGCCCGAGCTGTGAAACGCGTAATCAAATTTACTTCACTGGGCCTGCTGGGGGGCGTCGCGAGCATGGGCCTGGTGCTCGGCTTGCTGCTGGGTACCCAGGCCGGCAGCCGCTGGGCACTGGGCAAGGTGCCCGGGCTTGAAGTGGCCGACTTCCAGGGTCGCCTGGCGGGCAGTTGGCAGGCCAGCCGGCTAACCTGGGCCGACGGCGGCAGCACGGTAGAGATGCAGGCGCCGTCGCTGGCCTGGTCGCCTGCCTGCTTGCTGCGCGCGACCTTGTGCATTGACCGGTTGCAGGCAGACCGCATTGACATGGCCTTTGCGCCAAGCACTGAACCCACCGAGAGCGCCCCGCTGCAATTGCCGACCCTGCGCTTGCCGCTGGCCATCGAACTGGGCGAGGTCAAGGTCGGGCAGCTGCGCCTGGATGGCAGTGATCTGCTTGGCGATTTGCAACTGGCTGCGCACTGGACCAATAGCGGGATACGCATCGACAGCCTGCGGCTGCTGCGCGACGACCTGCAATTGAGCCTACAGGGCGACCTGCAACCCGAAGGCGACTGGCCGGTAACACTACAGGCGCAATTGCAGTTGCCTGCGGTAGACGAAAAACCCTGGCAACTGGCACTGACGGCCAATGGCCAATTGCAGAAGACGCTGGAGCTCGCCGGCACCAGCAGTGGTTACCTCGATGCCACATTGAGCGGGCAGTTGCAGGCATTGGCCGAGCACCTGCCGGCGACCTTGCACATCCGCTCCGAGGCGTTCAAGCCGGCTGGTGCGTTGCCTGACACCCTGCAATTGAACGCGCTCGAGCTCGATGCCAAGGGCGATCTGCTCGATGGCTATCAACTGTCTGGCAGGGCCAGCCTGCCGGCCGAGCAGTCACCGATCGCCTTGCTCCTGTCCGGTCTGGTCGACAGCAAAGGCGCCAGGCTCGATGCCCTGGACCTGACCGCCAGCGACAGCCAACGGGTCAAGCTGCAAGCCACGGCTGACTGGCAGCAAGGCCTGAGCGCCGATGCGCAGCTGGACTGGCAGGACTTCCCGTGGTTGCGCCTGTACCCACTGGAGACCCCGCCTGAAGTCACCCTCAAGCGCTTCAATACCCAGGTGCATTATCGTGATGGCAATTACCAGGGGACTTTCACGGGGGACTTGGACGGCCCGGCAGGAGCGTTCAGCCTGGCCAGCCCGTTCGAAGGTGACCTCACCCAGGTGAAACTGCCGCAGTTGGCGCTGAGCGCCGGCCAGGGCAAGGCTGCCGGCAGTGTCGCCGTCCGTTTTGCCGACACCCTGGCCTGGGATGTCGACCTGCAGCTCTCCGCGCTCGACCCGGCCTATTGGCTGGCCGAACTGCCCGGTACCCTGGCGGGGCCACTGCGCAGTAAAGGCGAACTGAAAGGCGATACGCTTACCCTGGATGCCCAGCTTGACCTCAAGGGCCGCCTGCGTGGCCAGCCAGCCATGCTCAAGGCCGAGGCCCAGGGGGCAGGGCAAAACTGGACCCTGGGCACACTGGCTATCCAGCTGGGTGACAACCGCATCAACGGCAGTGGCAGCGTGCAACAGCGCCTGGCGGGGCAAATCGACCTTGACTTGCCGCGCCTGGGCCAGTTGTGGCCAAGGCTGCAAGGCGGGGTCAAGGGCCGGCTGGATGTCGCCGGCACCTTGCAGGCCCCGCAAGGTACGCTCACCCTGCAGGGCCAGCGCTTGGCTCAGGGCGAAAACCGCCTGCAGCAGTTGGACCTGGATGCCCGCCTGGACAACGCCCAACGCGGTGTAGTCGGGCTCAAGGCAACCGGTATCCACCTGGGTGATACCGCCTTGGGCACGTTGCAGGCCAACGGCAAAGGCGACATTCGCCAACAGGCCTTGACCCTGGCGCTGGATGGCCCGCAGCTCAAGCTCGACCTTGGCCTGGATGGCCAGTTGAACAAAGGTGACTGGCGCGGGCGCCTGGCCACTGGCCGCATCCAGGCCGGTGGCCAGGACTGGCAGTTGCAGGCGCCCGCACGCCTGCAGCGGCTGGCCAGCGGCCAGCTTGACTTCGGGGCCCACTGCTGGCGCTCCGGCCAGGCCAGCCTGTGTGGCGACGACCAGCGGCTGGCCCCCGAACCGCGCCTGCGCTACCACCTCAAGCAGTTCCCGCTGGGCAGCCTGGCCCAGTGGCTGCCGAAGGACTTTGCCTGGCAAGGCCTGCTCAATGCCGATATCAACCTGGATATCCCGGCCAGCGGCCCCAAGGGCACTGTCGTTGTCGATGCCAGTGGCGGCACCTTGCGAGTGCGCGACAAAGGCCGTTGGGTCGATTTCCCTTACCAGGCCCTGCGCCTGGACAGCACGCTGGCACCGCGGCGCATCGATACGCGCCTGGCGTTTCGCGGTGAGCGCCTGGGTGAGCTGAACGTCAACGCCCGGCTCGATCCGCTGGGCAAGAACAAACCGTTGTCGGGTGATTTCCGCCTGGCCGGGCTGGACCTGTCGGTGGCCCGCCCATTCGTGCCCATGGTCGAACGCCTGGCCGGGCAGCTCAATGGCAGTGGTCGGCTTTCAGGCACCTTGCTGGCACCTCAGGTCAACGGCAACCTGATGCTCAGCGGTGGCGAAGTCAGTGGCGCCGAGCTGCCGGCCAGCCTTCAGGACCTGTCATTGCAGGCGCTGATTGCCGGCGAGCAGGTGCAGCTCAACGGTAACTGGCGCAGTGGCGAGGCGGGACGTGGCCAGTTGAGCGGCAACCTCACCTGGGGGCAGGCACTGGGCATGGACGTGCGTCTGCAAGGCCAGCAACTGCCGGTCGCGGTCGAGCCCTACGCCACACTGGAAGTTGCCCCGGACCTGACCTTGCGCCTGATCGATGACAAGCTGGCGGTGACCGGCAAGGTGCAGGTGCCCAAGGGCAAGATCACTGTACGAGAGCTGCCGCCGTCCACGGTCAAGGTGTCGGATGACACGGTAATCGTCGGTCACCAGACCGAGGAAGGCAAACCACCCATGGCAATGGCCATGGACATCGATGTCGAAGTCGGCCGCGACAAGCTGTCGTTCAGCGGCTTCGGGCTGACTGCCAACCTGCTGGGTCATGTGCACATCGGCGATAACCTCGATACCCGTGGCGAACTGAGCCTGGCAGATGGCCGCTACCGTGCCTACGGCCAGCGCCTCACCATACGCCGGGCGCGCCTGCTGTTCGCCGGCCCGATTGACCAGCCATACCTGGACATCGAAGCGATCCGCAAGGTTGACGATGTGATAGCCGGCATCCGCCTGAGCGGCAGCGCCGAGCAGCCGACGACCAAAGTGTTCTCGGAGCCGGCCATGAGCCAGGAGCAGGCGCTTTCGTACCTGGTATTGGGGCGGCCATTGGGCAATACCGGCGAAGATAACAACATGCTCGCCGAGGCGGCCCTGGGCCTGGGCCTTGCCGGGAGCGCCGGCATAACCGGCAGCCTGGCGTCGAGCCTGGGGATCGACGACTTTCAGCTGGATACCGAAGGTTCTGGCAACAGCACCAGCGTGGTCGCCAGCGGTAACCTTACCGAGAAGCTCAGCCTTCGTTACGGGGTGGGCGTGTTCGAACCGGCCAACACGATCGCGTTGCGTTACAAGCTGAGCAAGAAGGTTTACCTCGAGGCCGCCAGTGGGCTGGCAAGCTCTCTGGACATCTTCTACAAGCGCGACTTCTAGGCCCGCAGCGTGGCGGCCATCAACGGACGGTGGCCGCCTCGATGAACTCGTTGGTGTCGGGTGAGGGCGATGGAGTGGTGGCGCGTACCGGGACGATCAGGTTGGTGTATTCCTCGATCAACCGGTTCAGGGCCTCTGGCGGTTCGCTCGCCTGGAACTGCATGCGGATCTGCACTTCGTCGGGGTCGCGGTTTTCGCCCTGGCGGCCTTGGCCACAAATGGTGACCTTGAAGCTCGCGGCCTTGCTCTCGCTCGCGGTCAGCAGTGCCTGCTGCGCCTCGGTGCCTTTGACCCTTACCGACAGGTCGACCTGCATGCGCTCAAGGGCCAGGCCTTTCGGTGACACCAGCGCAAACAGGGGGACGCGCATGATGTGCTGCCCATCCATGGCCACCTCGACCATCTTGGCTTTCATGGGGGCGCCCAGCGCTTCTGTGTCGCACTCGAAAAACTGGTCGAACAGGTTGATGTACTGCTGGGCAATCAGGCTGTTGGTGGCACTGGCGGCTTCTTGCAGGCCGCGGGTAATTTCACGCAGGTCAATGGAGGTCATGGGGGCGGGGGGCTTTTGCAACGATTCGACTCCTCAGGCCAGGGTGTGCCCCTCCGGCTACCGGCAGGAGGGGCTATGGGTCAAGCGCTAGCGTTTTACGGGGTCGGTAGGTTTGCAGGCGCGGCCCGTTTCAAGGTGTCCGCCTGGGATATTTCGTCGGGGCTTTCCAGTGCGGCGGTTCGGACAATGGTTGGCTTGGTTGCGGCGTCAGTGAGGAACTCGATTACCCTCATCATCGCTTCGGGCGGTTCCTGACGCTTCAGGGTCGTGTTGAAGGCATAGCGGGCACGGGTGTCTGTTTTACGGGTTTGCGTGGATTTGTGGCTCACGCTGCCTTTCACGTTAAGCCTGAACGGCCCCCATCCCAGTGAGCCGGTAGCTTCTGCACTCATGTCCTTGTTGGAAACATCTTCCGACATCTGGTTGATAACCAGCTCGAACTCTACATTACCCTCTTCGATGGAAATGTTCGGGTGGGTAATGGCCGCCATCAGCGGCACTTTCATGGTCTTGCTGACCACCCCTTTGTATTCGCCCTGTTCGTCGACGATGGTTTCGTCGTAGTCGAACTGAATGGCTACTGCCTTGCCATCCTGGACGCATACCTGCATCAGGAAGTCGGCGTAGGATTTGCTGGCGGTGACCTGCGCCTGGACCATGGCCTGCAAGGGACCGGCGATCATGCGGTCCATCGGCAGGGCATTGATCACGGAGCCTATAAGGCTGTTATCTAACGACATATCGGGAAGCTCGCTCTATCTAGTGGGGTAAGGCCGCCGCGAATAGCAGCCAAGGTGTTCGGGCGTCAGCGCGTGCAAAGCTCCTGGCGCCGGATGTTGCCGATCTGTCGCAGGCTCAGGCCGTACTTGTTGGCCAGCAGGCTGCGGGACAAACCGTTGGCGCTTTCCTTCTGGATCTGCTGGTTGCGCAGCTGACGCAGAAAGTGGTCAGCCTTGGGGATCTCCAGGGCGACCCCGGCAAAGCGCTTGATCAGTGCGTCGAGCGCTTCGGCCGGCAGCACGTCAGCGAGCTTGGTGCGCTCGCGGTGCTTGGGGATGTACTTGGGCCTGCCGCCGTAGGCGCAGGTCAGTTGGTAGGCGTTTTCGATGCCGATACAGTCGATCAGGGCCTGCAGCGAGTGGGGCAGTTGGCTGATATCGATCTGGCTCAAATCTGGCATTTGCATATGGCGCTCCTTCGGGGTAGATGGGATGTGCGACCCGATCACCCGCGGCGTTATGTCGAAGGTGTGAGCAAATTCTGTGCGACAGCCGAGGCGCGTCGCTAGGCGGCATATGGGTTGGGGGTTGTAGCTTCGGTGAACAGGATTTGCAGGCAGCGATATCTGGCGCTGTAGGAAATGGCGTCGACATCTGGCTGTGCTTCCTGGTTTCCTGTCGGGTCGCTCGCGATGATGCGGAGCGGGTGCGGCACCCCTCAATCGCACGGGTAGCTGCTCAGCAAGCTGGCGCTACCCAGATAGGCTTGAGGGGTGGCGCGCATGCCCGGCGGCAACGTGCGCCAATCGACCAGCAGGCACAGCGCGTGCAACGGCTGGCCGTTGCGCTGGCCGATGACCTGGTCGGCAAAGTGGCGGCGGTACAGTACCTGGGTCTGATTCAGAGGCTGTGCCTGGTCGGCCTGCGCCAGCGTTTGTCGGGCCAGGTCGGGCAAGCGGGCTGTGGGCACGCTGAAATGTACCGGTGCAGTTTCGGTCTGCAGGTAGCCGGCCTGGCGTACGCGTTGCCACAGTTGTTGCCATTGGCTGGCACCGGCATGGGTGGCCAACTCGCGGCCCAGTTCGAGCAGGTGTTCGGCCGGCGTCTGCTGGGTGTCCAGTGCATGAAGGGAGAGCGGGGTCAGTAACAGCGATGCGAACAACAGGGGTTTGTACATGGTGCCTCCGGCGTGGGTGCTAGGAAGCCCCATGCTTTCAGGCTGACGTCACCCCACCCAGCAGGAAATCCAGCGCCGGGGGCGGTGACCGTTGTATCATTGCCGCGGCTCGTTGCGAGCCATTTGCCCCTGATGTTGCAAGGAACATTCGATGACACACGTGCAGCGCCTCAAATATTCACTTCTGATCATCCTGGTGGTACTGGGCCTGATGCTGGGCCTGTCCCACCTGCAGAAGCAGGGCACGATCAGTGAGCAGACCTTCCAGATGCTGGCCATCGCCATTGCCGTGGTGGTCGTGGTGATCAACGGCATTCTGCGGCGCAAGGTCAAGCCCTGATCTGCGCGGGCCGGCCAGGTATGGCCGGCCATGCGCTCAGCGCGAGGGTGTTTGCTCCAGTACGGCGCGCGCCTGGGGGTTGAGCCTGTAGCACTTGTCGCTACCCAGTTGTATGACGCCTTCGGTGCACAGGCGCTTGAGCACTTCACGCACACTGAGGAACGACAGCGGGATATCCAGTTGTTCCAGTTGTGCGTGCACCCCGCGTACGCCAATACTGCGGCCATTGCGGTCGGCGGCGTGCAAGGCATCGATAACCTTGAGGCGGATCAGGCTGGTGCGCAGGCCGAAGGTGCGCAACAGTTCGCGGATCTGTTCGTTGCCGATTCGTTCTTCAGCAAATACGTCCTGTCCCTTGGACGTTTTGCCTGGCGCGCGCCCGGCCTGGATCGAGGTTTGCGGGTTGTACATGCGAATGCTCCTTTTCGTGGACGAACCCGAAATGTGGGTGGCTCACTTACTAGGACGAATGAGCACGCAAAAACTGCAACCCATTCGTGAAAAAAATGCCTGTTTCTCATCAAGACGTTCCATCGCCTTGTAATACGTAAAATATTCATCTGGCCATTCGTCTGATCGGGATGACCCCCGAACCCGAGGAGTGCCCGTGTTTCCACTTTGCCGTCCCATGACTTGCGTCGGCCTGGCCGCTGCCCTGGTGGCCTTCAGCGTCGGTGTGCAGGCGCAGCCCGCGCCAGCCGACGCCAGTGCCCAGATCCGCTATACCCGATACGGCGTACCGCATATCGTGGCCAAGGATGAGCGTGGCCTGGGCTATGGCGTCGGCTATGCCTACGCCCAGGACAACCTATGCCTGCTCGCCAATGAAGTGCTGACCGTGAGCGGTGAGCGCTCACGCTATTTCGGCGCCAAGGGCAAGACCCTGGAGCAGCGTGACAACCTGACCAGCGACCTGTTCTTCACCTGGCTCAATAGCCCAGCGGCGGTCGATGCCTTCCTGCAGGCGCAACCCGCGCCGGTGCAGGCGTTGCTGGCGGGTTACGCCAGCGGCTACAACCGGGCGTTGGTCGAACGCCGTCGTCAAGGGCTGCCCGCCGAGTGTGGCGATGGTGAGTGGGTGCGGCCCATCAGCAGCCAGGATCTGGTCAAACTGACCCGCCGTTTACTGGCCGAGGGCGGTGCCGGGCAGTTCGTCGAGGCGTTGGCAGGGGCGCAACCGCCAACGCTGGCCCGTGCGCAATCGTCAGCGGGCTTTGCCAGCGCGTTGGCCCGGCAGGAGCGGTTCGCCGCGGAGCGCGGCAGCAATGCGGTGGCAGTAGGCGCGCAGCGTTCAGCCAATGGCCGCGGCCTGTTGCTGGCCAACCCGCACTTCCCGTGGATGGGCGGCATGCGCTTCTACCAGATGCAACTGACCATTCCTGGTCAGCTTGATGTGATGGGCGCGGCGCTACCGGGACTGCCGGTGGTCAACATCGGTTTCAACAAGCACCTGGCGTGGACGCACACCGTCGACACTTCCAAGCACTTCACGCTCTACCGCCTGCAACTCGACCCCAAAGACCCGACGCGCTATATGTTTGATGGCAAGTCGCTGCCGATGGCCCGGCAAACCATCCGTGTGGCGGTCAAGGGCACGGATGGCAGCCTGAGCCAGATTGAGCGGCCGGTCTACAGTTCGCAGTTCGGCCCGGTGGTGCAATGGCCAGGCCGCCTGGACTGGGATGCGCAGGCGGCCTACAGCGTGCGAGACGCCAACCTTGAGAACTCGCGGGTGTTGCAGCAGTGGTACCAGATCAACCGAGCCGACAGCCTGGCGGCATTGAAGGGATCGGTCGAGCAGTTGCAAGGTATCCCTTGGGTCAACACGCTGGCCGTGGACGAGGGAGGGCGGGCCTTGTACCTGAACCAGTCGGTAGTGCCCTATGTTGACCAGCAACTGTTGGATACCTGCAGCAGCCCGCAGGCACAAGGGCGCCTGGTGGTGCTGGATGGCTCGCGTAGCGCCTGCCAGTGGAAGGTTGACGCGCAGGCGGCGCAACCGGGTATCTTCCCGGCGCGGCTGCTGCCAAGCCTGGAGCGTGAAGACTTCGTTCAGAACTCCAACGACCCGGCCTGGATGGCCAACCCGGCGCAGCCGCTGACCGGCTACTCTCCACTGATCAGCCGCAATGATCAGCCGCTGGGCATGCGTGGCCGCTTTGCCTTGCAGCGCCTGCAGGGCAAAGCCCGGTTAGGTGCTGATGAACTGCAGCGCATGGTCACCGATGATGAGGTGTACCTGGCCAGCCTGGTGTTGCCGGACCTGCTGCAATGGTGCAAGGGTGCCAGCGCAGATGTGCAGGGCGTGTGCAGCAGTCTGGCCGCCTGGAACGGCAAGGCCGACCTCGACAGTGGCATGGGCCTGGTGCACTTCCAGAACCTGTTCAATGCGCTGGCCGAGCACCCGGAAAGCTGGCGAGTGGCATTCAACCCGGCCGACCCGCAGCACACCCCGCGCGGCCTGGCTGTCGAGCAGGCGGTGGTGAGCAGGTTGGTACATCAGGCAGCACTGGCGTCGCTCAAGCAGGTCAGTGAAAGTGGCGTTGCCGGGGAAGCGCGCTGGGGGCAGGTGCAACAGGCCCTTGATGGTACGCCGGTACCAGGTGGCCCGCAGGCGCTAGGGGTGTACAACGCGATCTACAGCGTGCCGCACGGGCAGGGCAAGCGGCTGGTGGTGAGTGGCACCAGCTACCTGCAACTGGTCAGCTTTACCGACAAGGGGCCAGAAGCCCGTGGCCTGCTTGCGTTTTCCCAGTCGAGTGAAAAGTCTTCGGCGCATGCCAGTGACCAGACCAAGGCATTTGCGGCCAAGCAACTGGCGGTGATTCCGTTTACCGAGGCGCAGATCAAGGCAGACCCGGCGTATCGGGAAGTGGTGATCAGTGAGCGGGACAAGGGGGTGGTAGTCAGCCAGCCCTGAAGCGTCAGCCTGCGCCGGCCCATTCGCGGGTAAACCCGCTCTCACAGGAATCGCTCCGCTTGCAGCGTTGATGCGGAG